>JBGUIG010000001.1:0-51448 GCA_045112795.1 Anaerovoracaceae bacterium
CCAAAAGTTACTTTTATGCGAGAGGAGGCAAAGGCAATTCCTCCCCCACTTACAGAAGAGGGGGTATCCTTGCCTAATAATTGATGAAAAAGGCAATAGTAATTTATACTTCCCGGAGAGGGAGCACTGAACAATATGCGAAATGGATTGCCGAGGACCTAGGATGCGAGGCGATACCACTGGCTGACCCGCGAATGAAAAAAATCAATCTGTATGAGTATGACTGCATAATCTACGGCGGATGGATCAGGGGAAGCGGCATCGTTGACTTCGACAAATTCGGCAGACTGCTGGATTCCGAACTGATGCAGAGACTGATCGTTTTTGGCGTGGGAATGGCTGATGAAACCGCAGACAACTATGCTCAGGTATGGGGTTACAGCATCGGCAAGTTGGATCCTAAGAATGAGAACAGATCCATACTGTACATTCTCGGAGGAAGATACGATCCCGCAGCAGTTCAGGGCATGGACAAATTCCTGATGAAGATAATGAAGACTGTGCTGATTTCGGGAAGTACTCCTGAGGCCAAGGCCAGGGCAAACTTCATGAAAGACCGCATCGAAAACGGGGTAGATATGGTGTTCAGAGACAACATATCATCTCTGGTCAAAGATGCCCGCAGAAAGCTGGACTAATGTCCGGTTTTTTATTTGTAAAAACGCGGGAATTAGCTGCAAAAACTGCTTGCAAATGCATATGCGATTCTTTATAATATACGAGTGCGATTTTGCGCACAGATAAATATTTGTCACACTGTGATCAGCCGCGGTGCCCTGATTACTACGGGGTTGAAGGCGTGAAGTCACGGTGGAAGTTAATTTAACCGGAGGTTATACAATGTCAGTAGTAACAATGAAACAGCTGCTCGAAGCAGGCGTCCACTTTGGACATCAGACAAGAAGATGGAACCCTAAGATGGCTCCTTACATCTTCACAGAGAGAAATGGAATCTATATCATCGATCTCCAGCAGACACTCGGACTCATCGACGATGCTTATGACTTCATGAGAGAGGTCGGAGCAAGCGGCAAGCCGGTTCTCTTCGTAGGAACCAAGAAGCAGGCTCAGGCTGCTATCAAGGATGAGGCAGAGAGATGCGGTATGTATTTCGTTAACGAGAGATGGCTCGGCGGAATGCTCACTAACCACAAGACAATCAGCAAGAGAATCGAAAGACTCGCTGAGATCAGAGAAATGCAGGAGAACGGCACCATCAATAAGTATGCCAAGAAGGAAGCTCTGAAGATGATCGCAGAGGCTGACAAGCTCGAGAAGTATCTCGGCGGCATCAAGGACATGAAGGGTATGCCGGGAGCAATCTTCGTAGTAGACCCTAAGAAGGAAAGAATCGCTGTTAAGGAAGCTAAGATCCTCGGTATCCCAGTAGTAGGTATCGTTGATACTAACTGCGATCCTGACGATGTTGATTTCGTCATCCCAGCTAACGACGACGCTATCAGAGCCGTCAAGCTGATCGCAAGCACAATGGCTGACGCTATCATCGAGGCTAAGCAGGGTGAGAGCTTTGCAGAGGCAGTAGAAGCTGCACCTGCAGAGGCAGAAGCTGAAGCTGAGGAAGCTGCAGACGAAGAGTAATAATACGATTATTTCAAGTCAGATGCCCCTTTTGTTAAGGGGCATCGACATGGTCATACACTAAGGAGGAAATTATGGCTGTAACAGCAAAGATGGTCAAGGAACTGCGTGACATGACAAGCGCAGGTATGATGGACTGCAAGAAGGCTCTGGTTGAGGCTGATGGAGATATGGACAGAGCCGTTGAAATTCTGAGAGAAAAGGGACTTTCAAAGGCTGCTAAGAAGGCCGGCAGAATCGCTGCAATGGGTCTCGTAAGAACTGCATTCTCCGAAGACGGCAAGACTGCTGCTATCGTAGAAGTTAACTCTGAGACAGACTTCGTTGCCAAGAATGACGAATTCATCGGATTCGTAGAGAAACTGGCTAAGCTGGCTCTTGATGCTGAGAGCACAGATATGGACGCATTCAAGGCTATGGCTTATGATGAGACTTCAACAATCGGTGAAGCTCTCACAGCTCTCATCGCTAAGATCGGTGAGAACATGAACATCAGAAGAATCGAAAAGGTTTCCGGAGATGTTATGTCTACATATATCCATGGCGGCGGAAACATTGGCGTTATCGTTGCTGCTAACGGTGCAGACAATGATGACAACAAAGCTGCTCTGAAGAACGTTGCAATGCAGGTTGCAGCAATGAATCCGCAGTATGTAAGCAGAGATGAGATTTCTGAGGCAGAGCTTGCAAACCTCGGCAAGATCACTCTCGAAAGTGCTCTGAACGATCCGTTCTCACTTCCAAAGCCAATCCTGAATGGACTTCTCGACAAGGTTGCTGAAGTATGGGACAAGGCTGACCTTGACATTCTCGCTGAGAAGAAGGCTGACAAGAGCTTCAACTTCAACTATCTGCCAAACTTCCTTTCAGAGGAAGCAAAGACAAGACTTGCTGGTCTTGCTATCGCTGCTAAGATGGAAATCTCCCAGAACAAGATCTTCAAGGGTCTCGTTGACGGACGTATTTCCAAGCAGCTCAAGGAAATCTGCCTGCTCGATCAGGTTTATGTAAGAGCAGAAGACGGAAAGCAGACAGTTGCTCAGTATCTGAAGAGTGTTGACAACGGTCTTGCACTGACTAAGGTTGTAAGATTCGAAGTTGGCGAAGGTATCGAGAAGAAGGAAGAGGACTTCGCTGCAGAAGTAGCTGCACAGATGGAAGCTGCTAATAAGTAAGCTCACGAATTAACGTGTAGCCCCTCACTATTAAGCATGAAATCCCCGGGATATAACTTATCCCGGGGATTTTTTCCTGCAGCTTCACCGTGAAATACATGCCTGCTCAACTGGTGGTTATGATTGACTTGCGTTTGATCTTAGGACTGAAATATAATAGTAGCCACTTGGATCAACCGAGAAGAATTACTGACCGCGGGGGAATTTGATGAAGAACGAACAGAACAAAGGGTACCTGATGGTGCTGACCGCCGGAACATTGTGGGGCACGATCGGTCTTTTTGCAACTATACTTAATAATCTCGGAATGGAGCCTTTCCCTGTAGCTTTCTACAGGCTGCTTTTTGCATCGGTTCTTCTGATGCCGGTTCTTCTGTGGCAGGGCAAAGGATTCAGCCTGTTCAGGATCAGCAGAAAAGGTCTGATCTCATGCCTGCTTGTGGGTATAGTGTCGCAGGGAATATATAATCTGTGCTACATGAACGCTATCAAACTCGGCGGGATGGCAACTGCTTCGGTTCTTCTGTATACAGCTCCTGTATTCGTTGCACTGATGTCGAGGATATTCTTCAGGGAACCTCTTAGCAAAAATGTGCTCATAGCAATCGCCATTAATATCTGCGGGTGCATACTCACGGTTACCGGCGGCAATTTCTCTGAAATCAGCCTGTCTGTGTTCGGAATAGTTATGGGAATTCTGGCTGGCTTTACATACGGAACTCTGCCTGTATTCTCCAGACTCGGAGCTGATGATGAAGACCCGTACACATCCGCTTTTTACGGGTTGGCATTCGGTGCAGTATCTCTTTTCTTCATGGTCAGACCATGGAGACCTGAGGTAACAGGCATTACAGATTACAGGATGGTTCTGGCACTTATAGGCTTCGGAATCATTCCTTCCGCACTTGCATACATAATATATTTCGGAGGTCTGGGCAAAATTAAAGAGACATCAATCGTCCCGATCCTCGCTTCGGTCGAAACGGTTGCTGCCTCTGTAATCGGTCTGATCGTATTCCATCAGATGCTGAGTCCTGTTAAGGTGCTGGGCATCGCAATGGTATTCGGATCGATCATAATTATGAATCTCGTAAAGCCGGCTTCTGATTGAATCAGGAAAGTCCGGACAGCATCTGAACAGCGGCTCTCGCTGCGGCTGCTGCATCCGGTGTGTACAGATCTGCTCCGGCATTGTCGCAGAATTCCTGTGACACCGGCGCGCCGCCTATCAATATTTTGACTTTGTCGCGTATATCGCGCTCTTGGGCCAGCTTCACTACATTCCTTATCTCGTCCATGCAAGTGGTAAGGAGAGTGGAGCAGGCTATTATTTTGCAGTCATTTTCGATTGCTGCCTCGACAAAATCCTCGGCCGGAATGTCGCAGCCGAGATCTATTACCTCAAGGCCGCTTCCTTCCATCATTATCTTAACGAGATTTTTGCCTATATCATGCAGGTCGCCCTTGACTGTACCGAGAACGACTCTGCCTGCAGGGCCGCCTGTATTTCCTGCGGTAAGGAGCGGTTTCAGGATGTCGGTGGCGGCTGACATGCATGCTGCGGCCCTGAGCATTTCAGGGACAAACACTTCGCCTGCTGAGAAGTCTTCGCCAAGCTCGTTCATGCCGCGGACGAGTCCGTCATTCAGGATCTCGGAAGCGGTAAGTCCTGCGTCAAGTGCGGTCTGAACTGCCGCAAGAGTCATATTGACCGACCCATCCTGCAGCATCTCGGATACTTCGTCAAGAAGCGGCGAAGCCGCGATGGCTTTGCCCGCTGACCTGCCGGCATCAGTTAGTGTGCCGGTTTCGCCTGATAAGGTTTCAGGCAAAGCGTCGGACAATGCGTCGGAAATCTTCACAGGAGACCGGCGGACTGTGGCTTTGCTCAGATAACGCGGCAGGTGATAGCTGCTGTTGTATTTCTGAATTTCATCGTCGATCCACGGATCGATGTGTCTGAATACGGCTCCCGCCAGACCGTATGTGATGCATGGGATAAAGTGGCCGCCAGGGCAATATGTCTCAAGAGCGGTCCTGACGTAATCACGAACTTCATCTTCTGCAGCATCTGCACGGTCAATCGACGCACCGATGCCACCCATGAGTACAAGCCTGCCCTGAAGTCTCTGCTGGAGAGCCGGAATGTCATTCTCAGGGAGAGTTCCCTGCCATACCTGGATGCCGATCTCGGCCATGTCCTCGACAATAGGCACAAGGTACGAATCCGCATGGTGAATAGCAATGACACCCCGCGAACGGATATATTCATAGAATTCCCTGTAAGGCTCTTTGAAAAACTCGCGCCACATATCCGGCTTCATGAAGAGGGCATCCTTGGTGCCCCAGTCATCATGAGCGAATATGGCATCAGGCTGCAGCTTGTCTATCATGAGTTTGACATACTTCATCCTGTACTCATTGATGTAGGCAATCAGCTCGTGCATTTCCTGAGGATGGTCATACAGATTGGTGAGCACTTCCTGGAATGGCATCAGATTGTGGCACTGCTCAAAAATACCCGTAGGAATAAACCCTGTCACAAGTTTGCTGTCTCCTGCATTTGCTCTGGCCCTGGTGCGAACCGGCTCCCAGTCTGCATCACCACTGCAGCTGGCAAGGATATCCGGCGCGTGAACATAGTCACGCCAGCGGGTTATGTCTTTGATAACTTTGTTCTCCTGTGTTACGTGCGGCATTGCTCCGGGCGCATCAAGCGGCCAGTCGATCCTCACGCCCCACAGATCTGTGATTGATGCGCCGGGTCTGAATCCCGGGCGGATGTATGCGCCGATAGGGTGAGCCACTACCATCTCGAGTGCTTCGTATTGCACCAGCTGCCTTTCAGGCTTGCCGTCAGGCCTTAGCAGTTCAAGCATTATTTCCTTAGGTGTCATCATGTCTAGTCCCCCTAAATAGTATGTGCGAAAATGTGTCAGAAGGTGTGTCAAAAAGGACCGTCCCCATTGACACACCCATTGTCACATCAGGATGCAGGATGTGAAGGTGATTGTCCTGTCGCCATAGTTGTATTCGAGTCCCGATGCCTTGCATACGTCGTTGACGATGAGGCCGTATGCTTCCATGGATATGATCAGTTTGTCGGGGTGGCGGCAGGGCCTGTCCGGGTATGTACACTGGCGGCACAGGCTGCATGTGCCGGCGCCCATTGGCAGGCAGCCCGGAAACAGGGATCTGACCTGTCTTGTGTATGATGCAAAGTTCCTGACGTGCTGGTCGTTGACTTTGAATATCGTATGATAATCGATATCCCGTCTCATGAGGCCGGTCGTCTGAACGATAATGCCGCGGTTGTACCTGCGGGCTTTCTCGCCGGACTGTTCAAGTGTACCGACTGCAGGCGGGCAGCTCCAGCTGCGGCCATAGCTGCGGCACTGGTCAGCTGAGCACATGTCTCGGACTTCCTGCCTGAATATGAGAGATTCCATGTTGAGTTCGGCGGCATGATCAAATCCGCATTCCGCCGCAAGCTGCATCAGTTCTTCGATTGTAACGTTGTTAGTGTCATTAAATGTCATTGCTGTGTGTACCATATATTTCAGTAAGCATCTTCGTACAATGCTTACCGGTGTTATCTGATTGGTTTCATTTTAGCATCATTTTCTGTTATATTCTTATATAAAGAAAAATAATCCGGAAATTTGGGCGAATCAGGGGGACAACTATGGAACTGTATTTTCCGCTGGTACTAGACGGGGCTAATGGTACGGAACTTCAGAAAAGAGGATATGACGGCAGCATGTGCACTGAGGCATGGGCTCTCAGACATCCAGACGTAATGGTGCAGCTGCAGAGAGAATACGTAGAAGCCGGCAGCGACATTGTATACGCGCCTACTTTCGGCGCGAACCGCGTCAAACTGGAAGAAAACGGGATCTTCAATGAGGTCAGGAACTACAATATGAAGCTTGTTGCTTTGTCAAGGGAGGCGACGGAGGGCAAAGCTCTTGTTGCCGGTGACATTGCGACAACCGGCAAGTTTCTGGCGCCGCTCGGAGACCTCACTTTTGATGAGCTTTACGACATATATCATGAGCAGGCCGCCGCACTCGAAGAGGCGGGCGTCGATATGTTTGCGATAGAGACGATCATGACCGTCCCGGATGCCAGGGCTGCTTTGCTCGCCGTAAGAGATGTCAGCGACAAGCCTGTACTGGTTTCTTTCACATGCGATGAGAATGGCAGGACGCTGACGGGCACGGATGTATGCGCTGCTCTTGTGATCATGCAAAGCATGGGTGCGGATGTGTTCGGAATGAACTGCAGCACCGGACCTAAGGAAATGCTGCCTCAGTTCAGAAGACTCAGAGAGTTTGCGGAGGTGCCTCTTGCGGTCAAACCTAACGCAGGACTTCCACGAACCGTAGACGGCAGGGCTGTGTATGACTGCACTCCGGAAGAGCTCGCGGGATACACTGAGGCATTCAATGAGGCAGGTGCCTGCATGTTCGGCGGCTGCTGCGGCACTGGACCTGCACATATACAGTCTCTCAGGGAATCACTTGACGGGTTTGAACTTCGCAAACCACAGCCTCAGCACGCGGATCAGATTGTATGCGCGACCGAGAAGGACGTGTTTGTGTTCGACCTGAGCGGCGAAGACGGCAGTCTGGCGCAGATCCAGGCAGATAAAGTGCTTGCTTGTGACGCTGAGCTTGAGACGAATATCAAGAAAGAAAACCGCGGAGACGCGAAGATCATCGCAATAGAGATCGCAGAAAAGGCTGACCTTGACGAGTTTGAATCGGCACAGTACGCAATACGCAAACCGCTTTGCATTAAATGTGAAGACGCGAAGCTGCTCGAAGAGGCTCTGAGGCTGTATCAGGGCAGGGCGATGTACGCAGGCTCACTGAGCACGGATGAGCTGATGCCGCTTGTCAGGAAATACGGACTGATAATATGAACTCCGGCGTATGACGGATCTGCAAGGATACACAGGACTGGATTAACGGAGTGGATGATCATGGGATATCATGTTTCACAGGAAGAGATGGAGAAGCAGGTTTATGCAGGGCTTGAAAGAAGAGCCAGGGGTGAACTCTTCTGCCAGCTTCTCAAGCTTGAATATGTCAGCTCGGATGTCGAGAAAGGTGAGCTGGTATTAAAGCATACTACTATCAGGGAGGCAGCAAATCCTGCGGGCAAGCTTCATGGCGGTATCATTGCATGGCTGATGGATTCGACAATGGGTGTGCTCAGCAGATCATATACAGGTTTCACAAGATCGGTCACCATGGATATACATGTGAACTACCTGAGAGCAATAGACATTGGCGATGAGATGATGATCACAGCCAGGATCACTCATGCCGGCAGGACGGTCGTCAATATCTGCTCAGAAGCGACTGTGAACGGGAAGATTTGCGCAACAGCAGATGCTATTTTCTTCAAAATTGAGTAGAGATGTCTCTGCGGGCAGAATGGCGCGGGTCAATACAGAATGGATTACAGCAATCAGGAAGGTTATATAAATTGATCACTAACGGAGATAAGACTGAAGTAATAAGAAATGAACTGCTTGTTGTAAGTTTCGGAACCACATCAGACGAGAGCCGCAGGCTCAACATAGTGGCTGTTGAACAGGCGATAGATGCGGCGGTACAAGGCAGCGCAGAGCATGTTGTTCGCAGGTGCTTTACTTCACAGATGATAATCAACATCCTTGCGAAGAAGGAGGGCGTCGCTATTGACAACATCAGAGAGGCACTCGAAAGAGCTGTTTCTGACGGCGTTAGAAATCTGACAGTACAGCCGACGCACCTCATGAAGGGGCTTGAATATGACAAACTGTGCGGCATACTGGCGGAATATGCGGGCTCGTTTGATAAGGTGTCGATCGGTGATCCTCTTCTGACATCTGACGAAGATTTCTCTCGTGTAGCGGATGCACTTATTGAAGCTTCAACCGGGTATGAGGACGGTGAGACGGCGCTGGTCTTCATGGGACATGGAACCGAGGCTGCTGCTAATGGCATCTACGAGAAGATGCAGCAGGTCTTCGCGGGCAAAGGCAAAGGAAATTATTATGTCGGGACGGTTGAGGCCGAACCGTCGCTGGATGATGTGATAGAGGCTGTGAATGCAGGCAGTTACAGCCGGGTGGTGCTGAGGCCGCTTATGCTGGTTGCCGGGAATCATGCTGTCAATGATATGGCATCTGCGGATGATCCGGAATCGTGGTATTCAAGGTTCACTGCCGCAGGTTATGAGACCATATGCATAATTGAAGGGCTCGGACAGATACCTGCAGTCAGGGATATATATGCAGGGCATGCGCTGAATGCAATCGCTTCTGCAGACCTGTAAACTGCGTCTGATGTGGGAAACAGACTATAGGATAAACAGTATTATTCAGATTTTCAATAGAAACGCGGTTTGCTTGAAGCATTACCTATACGGTGTTACAATGGTTAAGCACTGCGAATCATTAATAAAATGAAGTATTCGGTGCCCTGATTGTACTCAGGGAGAATAGGGAAGCAGGTGTGAATCCTGCGCGATCCCGTCACTGTGATAGAACGTGCCGTTTCATTATGTCACTGAGATGCACTAAGCACCCGGGAAGGCGATCCGGTATGATATGTTCTTAAGCCAGGAGACCTGCCAATACTTAGTACAGGAAACAGGCTGATCATTGCCTGCAGTGCTGTGGCGATGCAGGTTGTTTCCGGATCACGCGGAATTGGTCGTACAGTTTAGGGAGCTTTGCTCCTTGTTTTCTGGCACCTTTTTATCGTGATCGGTAAAAAGGCTTTTCTTATGATACGGGAGGGGCGGCCAGGATATGCAGGCGCAGCTGATTCATACTGAGAAGCCGGTATTGATCAATTGAGAAAAGGAGAAAACTCAAAATGAAGAAGAAGTTACTGGTAATGCTGCTGGGAATCACAATGGTATTCTCACTCTCACTTATGTCAGGATGCAGTCAGGGAAGCGGCGATGCTGAAGAAGCACCGGCTGAATCAGATCCTGTAGCTGAGTGTGCTGCGCTCATCGATGCTATCTATGTACAGGAGTATACAGATGAGACTTATGCACAGTGCGAAGCTGCTAAGGCTGCATGGGACGCACTGACTGATGAGCAGAAGGAACAGGTAGAAGGCGAAGAGGCAAGCCCTGATTACTTCGGAGCTGACACAGGTGATGCATCCAAGGATGATCCTCTGAATCAGGATGAAATCGGCGAGAATGAGCTGCTGGTAGTAAGCTTTGGTACATCCTTCAATGATAGCCGCGCACAGGATATCGGCGGTATTGAGAAGGCACTGCAGGCAGCTAATCCGGACTGGTCAGTAAGAAGAGCTTTCACAGCACAGATCATCATTAACCACGTATATGCACGTGACGGCGAGAAAATCGACAATGTTGATCAGGCACTCCAGAGAGCTGTTGACAACGGAGTTAAGAACCTTGTTGTTCAGCCTACTCATCTGATGCATGGAGCAGAGTATGATGAGCTCATCGGAACACTCGAGAACTACAAGGATAAATTCGAGACAGTCAAGGTAGCAGAGCCGCTGCTCGGTACTGTAGGCGAGGACGCAACTGTTGTCAACGCTGATAAGGAAGCTGTTGCTAAGGCTGTTATTGCAGAGGCAGTCGCTGTAAGCGATTATGATTCTCTTGAAGCAGCTGCTGCAGATGGCACTGCATTCGTATTCATGGGCCACGGAACATCACACCAGGCAGCTGTAACTTATGACCAGATGCAGGAGCAGATGAAGCAGCTCGGATACAGCAATGTATTCGTTGGTACTGTTGAGGGCAAGCCTGAAGATACAGCATTCCCTGCAGTCAAGAAGGCTCTTGAAGATGCTGGATACACCAAGGTTATCCTGAGACCTCTGATGGTAGTTGCAGGCGACCACGCTAACAACGACATGGCCGGTGATGAAGAAGGTTCATGGTACTATGGAATGGTCAACGGCGGTGAATTCGAGGTGGAAGGCGCTGACGCACCTGTCGATACAGGAGCAGGACTTGGTGCTGATAACGTAAAATGCCAGATTGAAGGTCTTGGCAGAATTGCCGATGTACAGAATCTGTATGTAGCTCACACTGCTGACGCTATGGCTCAGTAATACAATGACTGATACGCGGGACCTGCTGGATCATACGCAGGTCCCGTAAATACAATAAACAGGGTATAGAGTAATGCGCAAATCAAGATTATTGATAATAATGCTGTGTGCTGTTCTGGCGGGGACGTTGTTTGTTCTGACTGGATGCGGCGGTACAGAGCAAAGTCCTGATCCCGGAATTGCGGACGGCACATATGTTGCGAAATTTACGACCGACAATTCCATGTTTCACGTAAGTGAAGCGAATCAGGATCTCGGTATACTGACAGTCAGCGATGGTAAGATGACCATTCATGTCAGCCTTCAGTCCAAGAAGATAGTCAATCTCTTCCCGGGCACATCAGAGGACGCACAGAAAGACGGAGCTGAACTCCTCGAGCCGACAACCGATACTGTTGTCTACAGCGATGGGTACGAAGATGAGGTATATGGATTTGATATCCCTGTGCCTGCACTCGATGAGGAGTTTGATATCGCCCTGATCGGCACTCACGGCAACTGGTACGATCACAAGGTTGTGGTATCTGACCCTGTCCCGGGAGATGACATTCAGGCGGTCATTAATGGCGGAACAGCCGCCACAGATGGAACAGGTGAAGGTGCTGCCGAACTGGATCTGTCAGATGGCGAATACCGCGCGGATGTTGCGATGGAAGGCGGTACGGGCAAAGCATCAATCGCTTCTCCTGCAGTCATCAAAGTGTCAGGAAGCAGCTATACTGCCGTAATCGAATGGAGCAGTCCTCACTATGACTACATGATCGTTGACGGTGAAAAATATCTCCCTGTTAATGAAGATGGCAATTCGGTATTTGAGATACCGGTGCTGTTTTTCGACAAACCGATGGATGTCATTGCTGATACGACGGCAATGAGTGAACCGCATGAGATCGAATACACACTTACATTCGATTCTTCATCGGTAAAATAGTGAATACACTAATGCAGAGATCCCGCTGCAACAGCGGGGTCTCTTTGTTGATAATATAGATATTTTCCTTAATAACAATTACAATTAACATATTCGTGATAAATACACGCGGCATCAGTGTGCTCGTGAAGAGGCACAGCAAGATGATGAATAATAATAACAGAAAGACAAATAAGAAAAACAGAATACTACCTCTGATTACAACATTGCTGCTTATGCTGCTTCTTGCAGGCTGCAGCGGTGATAACAATACAGAAAAGGCCGGCAGTGCGCTTGATGAACATCTCACCGGAAGCATGGACCTTAAGTATGCGAATCAGTTCCATGTAAATTACTATGAAGACGGTCTGGCGATAGTCGAAATAGAAGACGGACTCAAGTACCTTGTCACTGAAGGCTCAGATGAACTTCCTGACTGGCTCCCTGAAGAGGAGATAGGCGAGATGACTCTGATATGCGCTCCTGCCAAGTCGGTATACCTTGCCGCATCGTCGGCAATGGATCTGTTTGATGCTTCCGGGGCGCTTGACAGTGTTAAAATGACCAGCACACAGGCTTCTGACTGGTCAATAGACGAGATACGCAAACTAGTGGAAGAAAATACCATACAATACATTGGAAAATACCGTGCCCCGGACTATGAAACCCTGCTCGAAGGCGGAGCAGATCTGGCAATAGAATCCACCATGATTTATCACAGTCCTCAGGTCAAAGAAGCAATCGAAGAACTCGGAATTCCTGTGCTTGTCGAGAGGTCCAGCTACGAATCCGACCCGCTCGGAAGACTGGAGTGGATAAGACTGTATGGGCTTCTGACAGGACACATAGGAGAAGCGGATGCTTTCTTCGAAAAAGCGGTCGAGAAAATGAATTCTATCGACACGTCGTCAATCTCAGAATCGCCGTCAGTTGCGTTTTTCTCAGTAAATTCGAATGGCTCTGTTGTAGTCAGAAAGCCGGGAGACTATGTCACCAGGATGATAGAAACTGCCGGAGGGACTTATGCTCTTGACGGCATAACTGAAGAAGAAGAAAATGCGCTTTCCACTATGAATATGCAGATGGAAGCGTTTTATGATAAAGCAGTGGATGCGGATATCCTCATCTACAACAGCACGATTGAAGGCGGCCTTGAGAAGGTCAGCGACTTGACTGCACTGTCAGATCAGTTCAAAGACTTCAAGGCTGTGAAGGAGGGCAGAGTGTGGTGCACTGAAGCCAGCACTTTCCAGAAGACGACCGGAGCAGCGGACATGACCGTCGAGTTGAATAAGATATTCGCAGGCGCAGACAGTGACGAGGGAATGGAGTATTTCCACCTTCTCAGAAAATAACAATAGCTTGTATTTGTCCTTCAGGTGATAATTCTCGAAGAGCTTTTCGCCACATTTTTGCATCCTTACGGGTGGCCCGCTCTTCTGCGAGCTTGTCACAAGGGGGACCGCTTGCGGTGGAACCCTTATGACAGATCACCATTCCGGACAAATAAAAGCATTTTTAATAATATATTGAGTAAGTTGTTAAGGAGTATTATCGGGTGAACAGCGGCAGAACGTTAACAAGAACAGGTATCACGTACGCAGTGCTCGCACTGCTGCTTTGCGTGCTTGTTCTTGCGAATATTCTCATGGGCAGCTCTTCAATGACTGCGGGCGAAGCTGTGAGAATCCTTATGTCACATGAGACAGCCACTAAATTCGGCAGGATTGTATGGGACATCCGCATGCCGAGAATTCTGGCTGCGGTATTCCTCGGGGGCGCTCTGTCCGTTTCGGGATTTCTGCTGCAGACATTCTTCGCGAATCCTATCGCAGGCCCGTACATTCTCGGAATTTCGTCAGGTGCCAAACTATGCGTTGCTGTTGTAATGGTGTTCGCTTTGCGCGAGGGAATTATGACAAGTTCATTAATGATGGTAATTGCTGCTTTTGCGGGATCTGTTGCGGTGACAGCGGTTATTCTTGTTATTTCGCGCAGGATAAGGAGCATGGCAGTTCTGATTGTGTGCGGCGTTATGGTCGGATACATATGCTCTGCGATCACGGAGTTTCTTGTTACTTTCGCAGATGATTCAAATATCGTAAATCTGCACAACTGGTCGATGGGCAGCTTTTCGGCAGTCAGCTGGGACAATGTCAGAACACTTACTGTAGTAGTTACAGCGGGCGTCATTGCAGCTTTCATGCTGTCAAAGCCTATGACTGCTTTTCAGATGGGCGAGCAGTACGCAAGGAGCGTAGGTGTCAACATCCGGTCATTCAGGATAGGGCTGATTACTCTGTCAAGCCTGCTCTCCGCTACGGTTACTGCATTTGCCGGTCCGATTTCTTTCGTAGGCATTGCTGTGCCGCACCTGATCAGATCGATAACGAAGACTTCAAAACCTATAGTAATGGTTCCGCAGTGTTTCCTCGGAGGAGCGGTTTTCTGCCTGCTGTGCGATCTTCTGGCGAGAAATCTGTTCGCGCCGACGGAGATGAGCATCAGCACTATGACAGCAGTATTCGGAGCACCGGTGGTAATATTCATGCTGCTTGAAAGAAGGGCGAGGTGATAACATGATTCAGAATAAGGATTATAGAACCGGATCGCCTGCAGCAAATACGGACGCGGTTATCAGAACTGAAAAACTCGACACCGGTTATGACAGAAAAGCCGTAGTCAGCGGTGTTGAAATAGAGATAAGAAGGGGCGAGATCATTGTGCTGATCGGGCCTAACGGAGCGGGCAAATCGACAGTGCTCAAGACACTCGCAGGCCAGCTGGAACCGGTTGGCGGAACGGTATACATCAAAGATAAAGCGAGGGGAGATTATAATCTGACCGAGATCGCAAAAATGCAGGCGGTCATGCTGACTGAAAGGATGTCCAGCGAGAAGATGACTTGCGAAGAAGTTGTTTCACTCGGCAGATATCCGTATACAGGAAGGCTCGGAATACTCTCCGCTGAAGACAGAAAGATAGTCCGCGAAACGATGGATTTGATTCATGTCAGCGGGATTGCGGGCCGTGACTATCACGAGATAAGTGACGGACAGCGACAGCGCGTCCTGCTCGCAAGAGCTATCTGCCAGGAACCTGAGATTATGATACTCGATGAACCGACATCGTATCTCGACATCAGGCACAAACTTGAATTTCTGGATATCCTCAGGAAGCTTGTCAGAGAGAGGCAAATCGGAGTCATCATGTCTCTGCATGAACTCGAGCTGGCGCACATGGTTGCGGACAGGGTAATCTGCATTTCATCCGGAGGCAGGATAGTGAAGACCGGAACACCGGAAGAAGTATTTACCGGCGGCTCGATCAGTGAACTGTACGAAATGAATCAGGAGAGACTTGAGGCTCTGTATGAGAGCTTTGCCTCAAGTATCAGAAAGTAAATAAGACCACAAGTGAGAGAATAATGTCTAAAGTAATAATGATCCAGGGCACCATGTCGAATGCCGGCAAGAGTCTTCTTGCCGCCGGTCTCTGCCGCATATTCAGGCAGGACGGTTACAGGGTTGCTCCGTTCAAATCACAGAATATGGCTTTGAACTCCTTTGCAACGAAGGAGGGGCTTGAGATGGGAAGAGCGCAGGTCGTTCAGGCTGAAGCAGCAGGAATCGAGCCGATGGTCTGCATGAATCCGATCCTGCTGAAGCCAACAGATGATGAAGGCTCGCAAGTCATTGTCAATGGACGGTCGATAGGCAACATGAAGGCGAGAGACTACTTTGCATTCAAAACAGAACTGATCCCTGTCATCAGAGAAGCTTTCCGCAAGCTTGAAGAAATGGCTGATATAATCGTCATCGAAGGCGCAGGTTCCCCTGCGGAGATCAATCTCAAGGAAAACGACATTGTCAATATGGGGCTGGCAGAGATGGTGGATGCACCGGTTCTGCTGGTCGGAGACATAGACAGGGGCGGCGTGTTCGCTCAGCTTCTCGGCACGGTAATGCTGCTTGAGGAGCAGGAAAAGGAGCGTATTGGCGGTCTCATAATCAACAAGTTCAGAGGCGACGCTTCGCTTCTTGACAGCGGAATTGTAATGCTGGAGGAAAAAGGCGGGATACCTGTCGCAGGTGTTGTGCCGTACATGGATATACAGGTCGAGGACGAGGATTCTCTGTCGGAAAGACTGAATCCGCGCAGAAATGGCCGCTCCGGAAGCGAAGTGATCGACATAGCAGTCATGAGGCTGCCTAAACTGTCCAACTTCTCAGATATGGATGTGTTTGAACAGTTCCCGGATGTGTCTGTGAGATATGTAGGGAGAGCAGCAGATCTGGGCAGACCGGATATGGTCATCATACCGGGATCCAAAAGCACAATTGCCGACCTGAGATGGCTCAGGGAAAGCGGCCTTGAAGACGCAGTCAGAAAACTGGCTGAGACGGGTGTTCCTGTATTCGGAATATGCGGCGGTTACCAGATGCTGGGAACTGAAGTTTCGGACCCCGAAGGCGTCGAAGGCGGCGGCAGTATCGAAGGCATCGGACTTCTCCCTGTCACAACTGTGCTGGCAGGAAACAAAAAGACCGAACAGTTTACCGGCAGTTTCGATAATCCGGAAGGCATTTTCTCGGGACTCTCCGGAATGAGGATCGAAGGCTACGAGATACACATGGGCCGCACAGAACTCAATGAAGATGCGGTCTCGAAACTCAACGAAGATGCGTTCCCGGCAGATTTCACATCCTGCGGAACCGGAGTGTGCCGCGGCAATGTTTACGGAACATATATACATGGCATCTTCGACCGCGGTGAAATTGCAGAGACAGTAGTCAATGCTCTTGCTGCGGAGAAGGGGCTGGAGCTTACCGGTGTGCATGCAGCTGACCACAGAGACTTCAAGGAAAAGGAATACGACAGACTTGCAGATATTCTGAGAAAATCTCTGGATATGGACAGAATATACGGGATGCTCAGAGAGGCAGCAATCTGATAATCTGTAATCTGAAAGTGTGCACGCTGTCGCAAAGATAGTTGCAGACTGCCGCAAAAAGCTTCGAACTGCCGCAATTAATGAAATAAACGATGATATACACAACGGAGGACAGGCGTTGATAAGAATAGATCCTTTCAATCAGGACAGATACAATGAAATCCGCTCACGCTGGGACAGGGTGGCAAAACCTCTGGACAGCCTTGGCAGATTCGAGGACATTACAGCCCGCATCGGTGCTGTGCACGACTCTGATGATCTTGACATCAAGAAGCGTGCAGTAATCATTATGTGCGCAGATAACGGCGTGGTCGAAGAAGGAGTAAGCCAGTCCGGACAGGATGTAACAGCTGCTGTTGCAGGATGGATGGGCAAAGGCAAAAGCTCTGTCTGCAGAATGGCAAAGACGTGCAAAGCAGATATCATACCTGTTGATGTCGGCATCAACATGGACGGAACGCCGAAGGGAGTTCTCGACCGCAAAGTCATGAAAGGAACCCGGAATTTTGCCCACGAACCTGCAATGACAGAAGACGAGTGTATGCAGGCTATAGATGCCGGCATAGATATTGTCGGCGAATGCAGCGCCAAGGGTTACAAACTACTTGCGACCGGTGAGATGGGTATCGGTAATACGACAACAAGCTCAGCGCTTGCTGCCGCTTTGCTCGGACTCGAAGCTGCTGACGTTACAGGACGTGGAGCAGGTCTCAGCAACTCAGGACTCAGCACGAAGATCCGGGTGATACAGGATGCTCTTGACAGATACTGCCCTGAAGATGATGTGGATATACGGAGCCCGGAATATGCGTCTCAGATGCTTGCTTGTGTCGGAGGACTTGACATAGCAGGCCTCGCAGGCGTGTTTATCGGCGGAGCGTTATTCCACATTCCTGTAATTATAGACGGGTTCATCAGCTCTGTAGCTGCGCTTGTTGCAGAGAGACTGGCACCGGGAACAAGAAACTACATGATAGCTTCCCACACAGGCAGTGAACCGGGAATGAAATATATACTGGACGAACTGGGACTTGAGGCCGTAATTGACGGAAAACTATCGCTTGGAGAGGGCACCGGCGCGGTTTTGCTGATGCCTCTGCTTGACACAGTACTGTCGCTTTACACTGACGGACTGGAATTCCGGGAGACAACTGTGGAGCAGTATCACCGTTTTGATATTTAGCAGGCAAGATGGAGATAAGCTGATATGATTACACTTATTATCGGATATCCCGACAGCGGCAAGTCTGCTATGGCTGAGAGAATGGTAACTGAGATGTCTGAACCCGGAGAACGCGTCTATCTGGCTACGATGATCCCTTTCGGACAGGAAGGGCGCGACAGAATCGCGCGTCATCGGAAGTTAAGAGAGGGCAAAGGGTTCAGGACTGTCGAGGCGCCGTTCGATGTCAGGAATGCTGTGACTGCGCTGGAGCAGG
This sequence comes from Anaerovoracaceae bacterium, assembly GCA_045112795.1. Lineage (GTDB taxonomy): Bacteria > Bacillota > Clostridia > Peptostreptococcales > Anaerovoracaceae > Crickella. The sequence continues at coordinate 18,183 of JBGUIG010000001.1, forward strand.
AAGGCATAGAGCTGCAGAATATGACGGTTTTGCTCGAATGTGTCTCCAATCTGACAGCCAATGAGCTGTTCGAGAGACATACCGGGCGGGATGAGCTTGTCCTGAGACTGTGTGCAGATATCAGGGCTGTCGCTGAGATGTGCAGAAACCTGGTAATAGTTACAAACCATTTTGAAATCGAAGACGGATTTGACGAGGATACTCGTATCTATGCAGAGACTCTTGATAAACTGAATGAGGAAATGAGCAGATTCGCAGATAATACGATACGTCTGTAGAATCCGCTCTATAGAATCAGCTCTATAGAATCAGCGGACTGAATACTGAATTCAAATCATTATATAGAAATGAGATTACTTCGAACTATTGCGGTTACATTCGCGCTTTATTCGAGAATACCAATGCCCCATTTTGAGTGGCGTGATGAGGATATGAGATACAGCATATCCTGTTTCCCGCTGGTCGGTGCTGTCATCGGACTGATCTATTGGGGTGTGTTTGCTGCAGGTGTCAGGCTCGGGCTGCCTATGGCTGCGGTGTGTTTCCTGATGACCGCGGTGCCGCTGATCATCACAGGCGGATTCCATGTGGACGGATTTATGGATGTGTCAGATGCCCTCAGTTCATTCAGGACAAGAGAGCAGAAGCTTGAGATACTCAAAGATCCGCACATTGGTGCATTTGCAGTGATAAGGCTGTGTATTGCATGGCTGATCTACATCGCATCGCTGCTGATCGTTCTTGAATCAGAATCCGCAGCATTGCTCGTGACAGCATTGGCTGCGGGCTTTGCCCTGGCGAGAGCACTGAGTGCTGTGGCTGTACTTACATTCAGATCAGCAAGGCACGAAGGCATGCTTTTCTATGAGGCAACTACTGCCGGGCAGGGGCGTAAGGCAAATCTGATCATAGTCGGCATCTGGCTTGCGGCAGCGGTTTTCGTAATGGGGTACTTCGGATATCCCGCAGGAGCTATAGTCGCTTTTCCGGCTGTGCTGGCTTTCGCCTGGTACAAGTACAGGAGCTACAGGGAATTCGGCGGCATCACTGGCGACACGGCAGGCTGGTTCGTGACAATATGCGAAGTCGCAATGACAGCAGGCGCCGCGGCAGCTGCAGTGATAATGCGGTAAGTACAGTCGCGATAGCGAGAATGAGAACAGCGGAAATGTAAGCAATAATATTATGCAGATTCTGATAATAAGACACGGCAGAACACAAGGGAATACAGAGAGAAGGTATGTCGGGTGCAGGACGGACGAGCCGCTTATAGACTCAGAGCGTGAAGAGCTGAAATCCATTGATGCTGAGACTGCTAAGAGCGTCCTGATCGTAAGCCCTATGCTGAGAGCAAGGCAGACAGCAGAAATACTTCTGCCGGGAGTTGAGCCGGCGGTTGTCGAAGAACTGCGGGAGACTGACTTCGGCATGTTCGAGGGCAAAACGTATGAGGAACTGATTTCCGGCGCTGATACGCAAGGTGGCTATCAGGAGTGGATAGACAGCGGCGGAACGATGAAAATCCCGGGCGGCGAGAGCATGGAAGAGTCTCAGGCAAGAAGCCTTGAAGGGTTCCGCAAGGCCGTACTAATGGCAACTGATAATCACGCTGAATCTCTTATAATTGTTGCTCACGGCGGCACTGTGATGTCAGTTATGAGCAGTCTTTTCGGAGGCAATTACTACGATTATTACACCGGTAACGGTGAAGGATATAAATTTGAAGTGGAGGTAGATGATGCAGGAGATATCACTGCTGCAGGCCCATATGATAGCTTTTGCGGCAGGGTTCGTGCTTGATCTCATTATCGGTGATCCGCACAGCATGCCTCATCCGGTAAGGTGGATCGGAAATCTGATCGCCGCATTGGACCGCAGGCTGCTGGGTGAACTGCCGGACAGCAATCCGGAAAGTGATCTGAGGGACCGCAGAGCCGAAAGAGCAGCGGGAATCAGGCTGGTCTTGTGCGTTGTTCTTACAACTGCTCTGGTGACATTAGCCGTGATCTTTGCGGCATATAAGGCGCATATTGTCTGCGGCATCATTGTTGAGGCAGTTCTTACATGCTACCTCCTGGCTATGACCAGCCTCCGCAGAGAGAGTATGAAGGTGTATGACCAGCTGAAGCAGCACAGTCTTGAAGGCGCAAGAAAAGCGGTTTCGATGATAGTCGGCCGTGATACCGCTGTGCTTGATGAAGAGGGTGTGACCAAAGCGGCAGTAGAGACCGTGGCTGAGAATTTCTCGGACGGCGTCATTGCGCCTATGCTGTATGCTGCGATTGGCGGACCTGTACTGGGGCTTACGTACAAAGCGATAAATACGATGGATTCGATGGTCGGCTACAAAAACGACAGGTACATGTGGTTTGGCGCGCCGGCTGCCCATCTTGACGATATAGTCAATTTCATTCCTGCCAGAATAAGTGCATGGCTGCTGATAATTGCGAGTGCAGTATCGGGCAGAGATTATGACTCGAACAGAGCATACCGCATCTGGAGAAGGGACAGGCACAATCACAAGAGCCCGAATGCTGCACAGACAGAGAGTGCTGCAGCCGGCGCTCTCGGACTCAGGCTTGCGGGCGATGCTCAGTATTTCGGCAGAATAGTCCGGAAGCCTACAATAGGAGATCCTGTCCGGCCGATCGAGGCTGAGGATATCAGAAGGGTCAACAGGCTGATGGTAACCGCGTCAGTGATCGGTGAGATTCTGTGTCTTGCAGTTATTTACGGCCTTGCCATGATTATCTGACATCAGCCAACGGTAAAAAGGACGCGGATCATATTCAAATAAAGAACCGGAGAATAATTATATGGCTAAAGCTGCCAATACTTACAACGAATACAGCGAATACGGCAATTCCGGAAACAACACTTCAGGAGTTTCCGGAATTATCGATACAGAAACAGTTCACGGCGGAGATGTCTACAGGAACGATGTCCGTCTTGATTTCTCTGTCAATCTCAATCCTGTACCGATGCCGCAGCAGGTAATCGATGCAGCGATCAGAGGATTCTCAGAAATACATCAGTATCCGGATCCTCTGCATCAGGAACTGAAAGAGAAGATCGCTTCCTATGAGAAAGTCTCAGCGGATGAAGTGATCTGCGGCAGCGGAGCATCGGAGCTTATCATGGCGGTTTGTCATGCTTTCAGGCCAAGAAAAGCGCTGATTACCGCACCGTGCTACGCAGGATATGCGAGGGCACTGGCTGCGTTGAATGCTGAAACCGTTGAATACCGGCTCAGGGCCGACAACGGCTTTGCCATCGATGAAGGGTTTATTGATGCTCTTACAGATGATATTGACATAGTATTCATTGCTGATCCGAACAATCCTAACGGCAAGCTGATCGATGCAGAGATAAAGCGCAGGATTGCAGATACTTGCGAAAAAAGGGGCATTACACTTGTTATCGACGAATGCTTCCTGCCTCTGACTGTACGGGGGCTGACGACCCGCGCACCTGAAGACATGGCTTTGCACCTGAGAGCATTCACCAAGACCTTTGCCATACCGGGAATCAGAGCGGGATACATGATATCCCATGATACCGGCAGGCTCAATGCAGTTTCCAGGCATCTTCCTGAATGGAACATGTCGGTGATCGCAGGAAGGACAGGAGAAGCGGCAGCAGAGATACTCAGAGATACTGACTACCTGGATTCTTCAAATTCTATTATTGCTGAAGAAAGAGCATATCTGTCAGGTGAACTTGCAGATCTGGGATTCAGAGTGTACGGAAGTGATACGAATTATATCCTGCTTCAGGGACAATCTGATTTGTACAGCAGGCTGCTTGAGAAGGGCATTCTTATAAGAAAATGTGCTAATTTCAGTGGACTGGATGAGACCTTCTTCAGAATCGCAGTGAGGACGCATGAGGATAACGAGCAGCTTACTGCTGCGCTCAGGGAGATTTTATTATGATAGAACACGTGCTTCCCGGAGATATAGAAAAAAGAAGTTTTGAAATAATTGCTGAGGAGCTCGCAGCTAAGGGCATCACACTTGACCCTGAGCTTGACCCGGTCATCAGAAGAGCGATACACACTTCTGCCGACTTTGAGTACGCGCAGACTCTGATCTTTTCACAGAATGCAGTGAAGACTGCAAGAGAACTGATTGCAGGCGGAGCGGACATAGTCACAGATACCAACATGGCTTTGACCGGAATCAACAAAAAACGCATTGCAGCGTTCGGCGGAGAGGTCAGATGCTACATGGCAGACGAGGCTGTCGCGTGCGAAGCGAAGGAGCGCGGAATAACAAGAGCATCAGTCAGCATGGAACATGCCGCCGCAGATATTAAAAAGAGCGGCCGCAGGACGATTTTTGCTGTCGGAAATGCGCCAACGGCACTCATAACTCTCAGAAATATGTATGACGAAGGAATATTCACACCGGATTTTGTCATTGGCGTGCCTGTAGGATTTGTCAATGTGACAGAAGCCAAGGAACTGATACTTGAAACGGATATTCCTCACATAGTCAACAGGGGAAGAAAAGGCGGCAGCAATGTTGCCGCCGCTATAGTCAACGCACTGGTTTACGGGATCTGAAATGGCAGAAGAACTCAGAAAGGGATTCACAACGGGAAGCTGTGCAGCTGCTGCAGCCAAAGCGGCATGCAGGATGCTCCTGTCGGGAAGTGACATCGGATCGATATCGATCATAACCCCGAAAGGAGTCGCTTTTGATGCTGTGATCCTGAATGCTGAGAGGACTGCTGATTCGGTAAAATGCGCAGTCCGCAAAGACGGCGGAGACGATCCGGACATTACAACCGGGGCCCTTATCGAGGCTGAAGTAAGATTCACCTGCAGCAGGGTCAACACAGATCAGGATAACTCAACTGAAGAAGATATAGAAGGCGCGTCAGTCTGCAGAGAGATTCCGCGCGTTAGGATCGAAGGCGGCAGAGGTGTCGGCAGGGTTACAAGACCGGGACTGGACCAGCCTGTGGGAGAGGCAGCGATCAACTCCGTGCCTCGTGATATGATAACCCGCGAAGTTACCGAAGTGCTCGACATGTTTGACTGCAGCGATCCGGTCACAGTTACAATTTCTGTTCCGGAAGGGGAAAAGCTCGCAGAGCACACTTTCAATCCGAGGCTCGGTATCGAAGGCGGGATCTCCATAATCGGAACGTCGGGAGTTGTTGAGCCGATGAGCAGGCAGGCGATCCTCGATACAATCAGGGTGGAGCTCAGACAGAAAAAAGCCGAGGGCCACAGTACAGCCTTCATATCCCCAGGCAACTACGGACTTGACTTTATGAAGGAAACATACGGCGTAGATCTCGACCGGAGCGTAAAATGCAGCAACTTCATCGGAGAGACAATCGACATGGTCTGCGAACTCGGCTTTGAAGGGATGCTTCTGACCGGCCATATCGGAAAGCTCGTCAAAGTAGCAGGCGGCATCATGAACACTCACTCACGTGAGGCTGACTGCAGGATGGAGATACTGGCCGCTGCAGCACTGAAAGAGGGAGCCGGCCGTGATGAAGCACTCAGGATACTTGATTGCCTGACGACAGAAGAGGCATACGCAGTGCTGATCGAGTCAGAAATCGCTGAAAAAGTATCTCAGAGGATCATGCAGGGAATAGTGCACAATCTGAACAGGCGGAGCGGTGGCAGACTGAAAACAGGCTGCATCGTATATTCCAAGGAATTCGGGCAGCTTGCCGCATCAGAGCTGGCTGCACAGATGATAGAAGAGAACAGGAACAAGTGGAATGGATAAGATACAGGTATACTTTGTAGGCGCCGGCCCGGGAGCGGCCGACCTGATAACCGTAAGAGGAATGAAGCTGATCGGACAGGCGGATGTGGTCATTTATGCCGGCTCGCTTGTCAATCCTGCACTTCTTGATTACGCCAGGGAGGGCGCGGAAATTCACAACAGCGCCCATATGACTCTCGAACAGGTGCTGGATGTAATGAAAGCGGCTGCTGCAGAGGGCAGAACAGTATGCAGACTTCACACCGGCGACCCGAGCCTGTACGGAGCAGTCAGAGAACAGATGGATGCGCTTGACGAGCTCGGAATCTCATATGAGTCATGTCCGGGCGTAACTGCAGCATTCGGCGCGGCTGCATCAATGGATCTCGAGTACACTTTGCCCGGCATATCACAGTCACTCATATTCACAAGAATGGCAGGACGCACAGATGTGCCGGAGAAAGAAAGTATAGAGAGTTTTGCCGCGCATCAGGCCAGCATGGCTATTTACCTCAGCACAGGAATGCTTGAAGAGCTGTCGCGGAGACTCATCGCCGGCGGATACAGTGAAGATACTCCTGCGGCAATTATCTACAAGGCAACCTGGCCGGAAGAGGAATTCTATTACTGCAGAGTCGCTGACCTGGCGGCTGTGGCAGCGGAGCATGGCATTACCAAGACTGCACTGGTTCTTGTCGGTGACATTCTCGCGAAAAGCCAAAGCGGTTACGGTAAGTCGAAGCTTTACGACAAGACATTCTCAACTGAATTCAGAAAAGCAGAAGAGTAATACCGGTCGCAGATAATCACTCTCAGGCAATAAGAATTAATTCAACGGAGCTGCTTCAATATGCGTATTAGGATAATCAGCTTTACAGAAAACGGCGCACGGCTGGCTATTAAGCTTAAAAAAGCGCTGACCGGGCATGAGACTGAGATCTGTCACAAAGGCAGATCAGGGCTTGATGTGCTTCCGGAACGACCGGAAATATCTGAGCAGCCTCTCAGTGAAATCTGCAGATCGGCATTTGAAGAGAAAACGGCTCTTGTTTTCATAGGCGCTATGGGAATTGCGGTCAGACAGATCGCCCCATTTGTAAGAGACAAACTGCAGGACCCGCCTGTCATAGTTGTGGATGAGCTGGGACAGTATGTGATTCCGGTTCTCTCCGGCCATGTAGGAGGAGCCAACGAGCTGGCGCTTGAGATCGCAGGCGCTTCAGGCGCCGTGCCTGTTGTTACAACCGCGACTGACATCAATAACGCTTTCCCCGCAGACCTTTTCGCGAAGGAAAACGGCCTGAAAATAGTTAACAGAGACGGGATTGCAAGAGTGTCATCATCGGCACTCAGCGGCAGGCCGGTTACGATTTCAATCAAGGACTATCCGCCGAAAGAACACGTGGATGTGCTGATAACTGACGCATTTGCGCCTGACAGCGCAGAAGGAAAACAGCTGAGAGGCACAGCTGAGCTGATCCTGTGCCCGAAGCGCTTTGCACTCGGAATGGGGTGCCGCAGAGGCAAGTCATTTGAAGAGCTGCGGGACTTCGCTCTCAGAATTCTTGAGGACAAAGGCATCAGCAGAGAGGATGTCGGGTGCATCGCGACGATAGATGTCAAGAAAGATGAAGCGGGCCTCAGGACGCTTTCCCAGGCGTGGAGCATTCCGCTCGTAACCTTCAGTGCGGGAGTGCTCGCCGGTGTTCCGGGGGAGTTCTCATCATCTGAGACGGTCCTTGAGAAGGTCGGAGTGGATAATGTATGTGAAAGAGCTGCAGTGCTGGCGGCGGGTGCCGGTGCTGAACTGATAATCAATAAGACTGCGGAGAACGGAATTACTGCCGCAGTGGCGGAGAGGAAATTATGATAAGTATAGTCGGAATGGGACCGGGCACAGAATCGATGATGACTGACCAGGCAGTCAAAGCCCTCGACAGGGCGGATGTCATTATCGGATATACGGTATATCTTGATCTTCTTGGTGACAGATATGCGGGCAAGGAGTTTATGTCTACCCCGATGAAACAGGAGGTGGAAAGGTGCCGCATGTGTTTTGAGCAGGCAGCAATGGGCAAGGAAGTCGCTATGATCTGCAGCGGGGATGCAGGCATTTACGGTATGGCGTCTCTGATGTTCGAGATCGGCGAAGAATACAGTGACTGTCCGGAAATCTGCGTAATACCGGGAATAACTGCTGCTTCGAGCGGTGCAGCTGTACTCGGTGCGCCTCTCAATCATGATTTCTGCGTCATAAGCCTGTCAGACCTTCTGACCCCGTGGGAACTGATCGAAAGAAGACTCAGAGCCGCAGCTGCCGGAGACTTTGCCATCGCGATATATAACCCTTCAAGCCGTAAACGCCATGACTATCTGCAGAAGGCATGCGATATACTGCTTGAGACACTCGAGCCGGAAAGAGCCTGCGGATATGTTAAAAACATAGGGCGCGAGGGCACTGAATCATATGTGTGCACACTTGCCGAACTCAGGGAGACTCAGGTTGACATGTTCACTACCGTATTCATCGGAAACTCCCAGAGCCGGATCATCGGAGACAGACTTATTACTCCGAGAGGATACAGAAAATAATCGTGGAACGGAAACCGTCACCATGATACTTACCTAGATATTACGAGGTAATAATATGAAACCAATTATTTTTTCCGGAACAACAGAGGGAAGACAGCTCTCTGAAAAGCTGACCGCATCGGGAATTGCTCACATTATCTGTGTTGCAACCGGATACGGTGAGCTTGTCATGGAGAAGAGCGAATACGCAGATGTACGCACAGGCAGAATGACAGCTCTTGAAATGTATGACCTGATAAAATCCGAAGCAGGTACAGTATTTGACGCGACTCATCCTTATGCTGCTGAGGTATCCGGAAATATCCGCACTGCATGCCTTGCAGCAGCGAAGGAATATGTAAGGATCATAAGAAAAGAAGACCGTGAGCTCTTCGCGGAAGACGCAGATATACGCTCTTTCGGGACTGCAGCTGAATGCGCTGAGGCTCTTAAGGAGACTTCAGGAAATATCCTTCTTACAACAGGCAGCAAGGAGCTCGGAATCTATACTTCAGATGAAGATGTCAGGCAGAGAATCTACTCCAGAGTTCTTCCTACTCATGAGAGCATTACTCTGTGCGAAGAAGCCGGGCTTGCAGGCAAACAGATAATCGCGATGCAGGGACCTTTCACACGGGAGACAGATCTGGCGCTGATAGATCAGTTTGACATACAGATTCTTGTGACCAAGTCCAGCGGAACAGCCGGCGGGGCACCGGGCAAAATCAGAGCTGCCACAGAGGCCGGGATTCCAGTATATATGATCGGAAGGCCCTCCGAAGAGGCAGGCATTTCCGTCGCAGAAGCTCTTAACAGATATTTCGGCATACAGGGAAAACTGCAGATAGATCTCATCGGAATCGGCCCGGGAGACAAGAGACTTCTGACTGCCGAGGCAGAGAATGCGATCAGAAAGGCTGATTTGATTTTCGGCGCTGAGCGTATGATCAGAGACTATGCTGACCGTGAGGCATATCCGTACTACCGCGCAGAGGATATTATCCCTGTGATGGAAGAGAAAAAGCCTGGCAGGGTAGCCGTTCTCTTCTCGGGAGATACAGGGTTTTACAGCGGTGCGGGAACACTCGAACCTAAACTCAGAAGATGGGCATTCAGAAACAAACTGGACGCGGAACTGAACATCCATCCCGGCATTTCATCTTTTGCATATCTTGCCGGCAAAGCGGGTGTCAGCTATCAGGATGCGGAGTTTGTCAGCCTGCACGGCTGCTCAGGCAATAAGAAGACTGTAAGCAAACTCGTCAGCACAGTAAGATACACAGACAAGACTTTCGTTCTTATGTCAGGTCCTCAGGATGTCAGGCTGATGGGCAAAGCGCTGCATGAAAGCGGTCTTGACCATGTCATGATCATCCTTGGCTATCAGCTGTCATATCCCGAAGAGATCATAGGCCTCATAAGCTGCACAGGCTGTGACTATGTTACAGACTCCGGCCTGTACACAGCTATCGTAATGAATACAAGATGTGAGTCAAGACCTGTGGTCCCTGTAATCGGTGATGAGGAAATGATACGGGGCAAAGTGCCGATGACCAAGGAAAGCATCAGGCATCTCAGCGTTCTCAGGCTGGGTCTGTATGAGGGTTCGGTCGTTTACGATATCGGCAGCGGCACAGGATCAGTTGCGTGCGAGGCAGCGCGCCTGGACCCGGCAGGAACAGTCTATGCGATAGAAATGAAGGACGAGGCCTGCGAACTTATCAGAAAAAATGCGAACAGTCTCGGACTTACAAATATTGAAGTTATTAAGGGCAAAGCGCCTGATGTCCTGGAAGGGCTCGAAGATGCAACACATGCCTTCATAGGCGGAAGTTCAGGCAATATGAGAGAAATTCTCGGGACACTGCGCCGCAAGTCACCGGGAATAAGAGTGGTTATCAATGCCGTAAGCCTTGAGACAATGGCAGAGGTAAGCTCGATAATCTGCGAGGGCGGAGTCAGCAATGTAACAGTAGAGCAGATATCCGTCAGCAGATCGAGGGAACTCGGAAACTATCATCTTATGACAGCTGAGAATCCTGTAATGATCGCCGCGTTTACTCTGGACGGTGAACGCCTATGAAATACGGAAGAGTAATGATAGCTGCCCCGAAAAGCGGCAGCGGCAAGACGATAATAACCTGCGGCCTGCTGGCATGGCTCAAAGACCGCAGCTACAATGTCAGGGCGTACAAATGCGGCCCGGACTACATAGACCCGATGTTTCACCGGCAGGTCATCGGAGTGCCCGGCGGGAACCTGGACACTTTATTCTCAGATCATGACGCTATCCGCAGACAGGTAGCGGAATCAGACAGCGATGCAGCTGTAATCGAAGGCGTCATGGGCATCTATGACGGCATAGCCGGAGCATCAGGAACTGGTTCATGCTACGATGTCGCTAAGGCAACCGGGACACCTGTGGTTCTGGTTATGGATGTCAAAGGCATGGGACCTACCATGATCCCGCTGATCAAAGGCCTCCTGGCTGATGACACCGAATGTCTCATACGCGGAATCGTACTGAACAGGATATCAGAGAGATACTTCGGCGAGATAAGACCTCTTATCGACGCAGCTCTCAGCGAGATATCTGAAAGAAGAGGCATCAAGACGGAGCTCCTCGGCGGACTTCCGAATCTGAAGGACATCAGACTTGAGAGCAGACACCTGGGCCTTATGATGCCTGATGAAATAGATGATCTGACTGATCAGGTAACAGCTGCAAGAAATCTCATCGCAGAGAACATAGACACAGACAGGCTGCTTGAAATCATGGCGGAAGCAGAGGATCTGAGTTCTGCAACCGGTCCCGTGACACCGGCATCGGCAGAAGAAAATCAGGCAGATTCAGTGCAAAACGGCAGAACCGTAACACTCGCTGCTGCACGGGACGAAGCTTTCTGCTTCTATTATGAAGAGAATCTGAGAATGCTGAAAGAGTGCGGCATCAATATCGTGGAGTTCTCACCTTTGTATGACAGGCGGCTTCCGGAAGAAGCAGACGGGCTGCTTCTCGGGGGCGGTTATCCTGAACTGTATGCTGAAGATCTCAGCGACAATGTGAGCATGAGAGAATCGATCCGCAAGGCTGTACTGAGCGGAATGCCGTGCCTGGCAGAATGCGGAGGCTTCATGTATCTCCTTGAAGAAATGGCAGATACAGACGGCAATATGCACACTATGTGCGGCGTGCTTTCCGGCTCATCCTGCAATACAGGCAAACTCGGACGGTTCGGATATATTACTGTCAGTGAGAATACAGACCCTGAATCAGACGGGACAGACAGAGCATCAGAAACACTTCTCAGTGGACTCACCGTCAGGGGTCATGAATTTCACTATTATGACAGCGACAACAATGGCTCTGACGCACTGGCAGTCAAACCGGGCAGCGGCAGGTCATGGGAATGCATGCATGCCGGACCTGCAATGCTTGCAGGATATCCTCATCTGTACTATCCGTCATGTCCGGAACTGATTGTCAGATTCAGGCAGAAGATGGAGGAGTACAGTCAGAACAGGCCGGAGGACTAAGAGATATGGATAACTCATTCAAATATTTTGAGAACAGATCGTGCAAATATTACCCGTGCCACGACGGCATTGAGGAGATGAACTGCATGTTCTGTTACTGCCCGCTTTACCACATTGAGGATTGCCCCGGCAATCCGCGCTTTACACAAAAAGAAGGCAAAACGATCAAAGTCTGTACAGACTGCACTTTTCCGCACGTAGCGGAGAATTACGACGTAGTTATCAGATATATCAAAGAAAACAGATAGCAGCGGAACCCTTTTGCTGTACCCGATGCTGAAAAGGAGAACTAATGGAACTGATTTCAAGACCGAGAAGATTAAGAACCACCTCTGAACTTCGCAAAATGGTCAGAGAGACGAGGGTTGACGCCTCATCACTTGTATACCCTATGTTTGTAATGGACGGAAAGGGCACTGTCGACGAGATCCAGGCACTGCCGGGCCAGTACAGATATACTGTGGACAGAGTAGATGCCAAAATCGAGGAGATGCTTGAGGCAGGTGTCAGCAGCATCATGCTGTTCGGTATTCCTGAACACAAGGATGAAATGGGCACTCAGGCATACGCTGAGGACGGTATCATTCAGAGAGCGGTCAGCCATATCAAGAATAAATATCCGGAAATGTTTGTAATCGCCGATGTATGTCTGTGCGAATATACTTCACACGGCCACTGCGGTGTAGTCTGCAAGTGCAGGGACAGATACGATGTTGATAATGACAGAACTCTTGAACTGCTGAGCAAAACGGCAGTTTCGCAGGTTCTGGCAGGTGCCGACATGGTTGCTCCGTCTGACATGATGGACGGAAGAGTCGGAGCTATCCGTGAAGCGCTCGATGCAAACGGGTTCTCAAACATTCCGATTATGTCATACGCTGTCAAATACGCTTCATCATTCTACGGTCCTTTCAGAGAGGCCGCGGGATCAGCACCTTCATTCGGCGACCGCAGAAGCTATCAGATGGACTTCCACAACAGAAGAGAAGCGATCAAAGAAGCTCTGCTCGACATAGACGAGGGCGCAGATATTGTAATGGTCAAGCCTGCGACAGCTTATCTGGATGTAATCCGCGAAGTTTACGAGGCTACCGATGTACCGGTTGCGACATACAGTGTCAGCGGTGAGTATGCCATGGTCAAAGCGGCTGCTGCTCAGGGCTGGATCGATGAGAAGTCGATAATGTGCGAGATGGCGGTTGCTGCGTACCGTGCAGGCGCGTCGATATATGAAACATACTATGCCAAGGAACTGGCCGAGTGCATTAAAGAAGGCAGAATAGGATAAGCAAGATTAACCAGTCAATAATGCAGGGCAGAATACTGTACTGAATCAGAAAGTTTAGCTAATTATGAATTGTAATAACAGAAAAATCGTTGTAGCAAGCAGGGCAAGCAGACTGGCTGTCATACAGTCTGAACTTGTCATGAAAGAAATATCTGCCGCTTTCCCTGAAATTGAGCTCAGCCTTGTCACAATGAAGACCACCGGCGACAGGATCCTGGATAAGACTCTTGACCAAATCGGAGGCAAAGGGCTTTTCGTCAAAGAACTGGATCAGGCTCTTCTTAGCGGTGATGCGGACATTACGGTTCACAGTCTCAAGGATCTGCCTATGTATGTGCCCGAAGAGATACCTCTGGCTGCATACTCTGTAAGAGAAGATCCGAGGGATGTTCTTATCCTGCCTGAGGGTGTGACAGAAATAGATAAGTCTATGCCTGTAGGAACCTCCAGTCTGAGACGGTCGCTGCAGATCCGCGAACTGTATCCGGGTGTTACTACTGCTCCGGTAAGGGGCAATGTGGAGACAAGACTAAGAAAACTGGACGAAGGACAGTACTCAGGGCTTATTATGGCTGCTGCCGGTATTAAGAGACTCGGACTTGAACACAGAATCAGCCGGACCTTCGAACCTGAAGAATTCATACCTGCTTCATGCCAGGGGATACTAGGCATACAGGCAAGAGCCGCAGACACCGAGCTGATTAACAAGGTATTGCCTTCGGTCAGCTGCAGGGAGTCAGAACTGTCGGCTTCAGCTGAAAGAGCGTTCATCAGGACGATCGGCGCTGACTGCGGATCACCGGATACAGCTTTTTCATGGGCAGAGGACGGTAAATTGTTTATAATAGGATTCAGATACGATGCTGAGAATGACAGAATCATCAGAGACAGGCTCAGCGGTGATTCTGAGGATGCCTGCAGTCTCGGAAGAGAACTGGCAGAGCGTCTGATGGCGGAATAGATATGCAGCCTCATAACAGAAGGGATGCTGAAATGAGCAAAGTGACACACGGAACAAGCAAAAAAGGCAAAGTATGGCTGGTAGGCGCCGGTCCCGGAGACTACGGTCTTCTGACACTCAAGGGAAGGGACGCACTGGAGCATGCTGATGTTGTTGTATATGATGCGCTTGTAGGCAGCAGCATTCTCTCTGTCATGCCTGAAAAAGCCGAAAAGATATACGTAGGCAAAAGATCCGGGCTGCACACAATGAAGCAGGAAGACATCAACAAGGTCCTCCTGGAGAAGGCAGAGAAGGGCAGCAGAGTAGTCAGGCTCAAAGGCGGCGACCCGTTCCTGTTCGGACGCGGTGGAGAAGAGATTGAACTTCTTAAGAAGAACAACATTCCGTATGAAATCGTGCCTGGCGTAACGAGCGCTTTTGCAGTACCCGCATATGCCGGAATTCCGGTCACACACAGAGATTTCTGCTCAAGCGTGCATGTCATAACAGGCCACAGGCGAAAAGATCACACATACGACATTGACTTTGCCGCACTGGCCGAAGCCGGCGGAACGCTGGTCTTCCTGATGGGGAAATCCTCACTGCCTTTCCTGATGAACGGACTTATCAGCGGAGGAATCGATGAGGAAACACCTGCAGCCGTAATTGAGAAAGGCACAACAGCTTCTCAGAGAGTAATCTGTTCAACCGTTGAAGGAATTGCAGAGGCTGCGGACAAAGCCAAAGTCCAGAGTCCCGCAGTCATAGTTGTAGGTGAAGTCGCGAAGCTGTCTCAGGACTTCAGCTGGATAGACAGCCTGAGCCTTGCAGGAGTTAGAGCTGTTGTGACCAGGCCGCGGGAATTGAGTTCAGGTCTGGCGGGAATGCTGAGAGACAAGGGCGCTGAAGTCGTCGAACTTCCGACCATCTCAATCAGCCCGATCGAGGATAATAAACCTCTCGAAGATGCGATCAGAGGACTCAGAAACAGCCGCTATGAATGGGTTGTATTCACAAGTCCGAGCGGAGTCAGAGTATTTATGGACAGGCTGCTGGCAAAATATGATATCCGCTCGCTGTCATACTCGAGAGTCGCTGCCATCGGCAAGGGGACAGAGAAGGAACTTCTGAAATACGGAATCAGGGCAGATATGGTACCGTCTGTATATGACGGCAGGACGCTCGGTTCACAGCTTGCCGTGCTTCTCAGAAAAGGCGACCGGGTTCTCATTCCGAGGGCTGCCATCGGCAACCGGGAGCTTATCGAGGAATTATCACACGTCAAAGGTGTCATGGTAGATGATATCCCGACATATGATACAGTTTACACAACACAGGAGTGGTTCGACGCAGACCGTGAATTTGACGACCCGCATACATTTGCGCTTTTCACAAGCGCTTCGACAGTCAGAGGCTTTGTTAATGCATATCCGGGAATGAATTTCAGAAAGGTCAGAGCGGTATGCATCGGCAAACAGACGGCAGCAGAGGCAAAGCGGTGCGGCATGGGTGTCGCTGTTTCTGAAAAAGCCACGCTTGAGTCGCTATGCGGCAAACTTGAAGAAGTCGTCAGAATATTAAACAGATAACATTGTTGTCAGGAGATGAGATAAAGATATGAAAAAGGGCACAGCATACGGAGTCGGTGTAGGTCCGGGAGATCCCGAACTGATGACATTGAAAGCCTGCAGGCTTATTCGTGAAAATGAAATAATGGCTGTTCCGGGCAAAGTACCGCAGGACGCTGTTGCTTATAAAATTGCCGTTGCGGCAGTGCCTGAACTCGCGGACAAGACACTGATTGCAATAGACATGCCAATGGTCAAAGACCGCAGGATTCTTGAAGAAAGCCACAGAAAAGCTGCTGATACAATTGAGGAATATCTCGACCAAGGACAGAACGTCATATACCTTACACTCGGCGATTCAACAATTTACTGCACATTCAGCTATATACAGCACATTCTCGACGCGGACGGATACGAGACTGAGCTTGTGAACGGAATTCCTTCGTTTTGCGCAGCTGCGGCAAGACTTGGTATCTCACTGACAGAGTGGAAGGAACCTCTTCATGTGATCCCGGGGCTTCATAATACTGAAGGAACACTTGAGTGGCCGGGCAATTATGCCATCATGAAATCGGCAAGCCACATGCGTGAAGTCAAGGAAATGCTTGCCAGATCTGAATGTGATGTGAAAGCAGTCGAGAACTGCAGCATGGAGACGGAGAAGGTTTACAACTCACTTGAGGAAATTTCTGATGATGCAGGATACTTCTCACTGATAATAGCCAAAAAAAGCAACACAAATCGATGATTGAACTTAGAGAGCTGACTAAGAAATTCGGTAACTTTACCGCTGTTGACAACCTCTCATTCGAGATCGAAACAGGCGAATTTTTTGGGCTGCTTGGACCTAACGGCGCAGGCAAGACGACGACAATAAGCATGCTGTCTACGGTGCTTCTGCCTACGTCGGGAGAAATATATATTGACGGAGTCAGGCTGACAAGAGCCGCTTCAGAGCAGAAGCGGAAACTCGCTGTCATTACTCAGGAATATTCGATGCGCCAGGATATGACCATGGATGAAGTCATGGAGTACCAGGGGCGTCTTTATTTTATGCCGAAAAAACAGATCAGGCAGAAATCTGATGAGCTTCTCGAATTTGCCGGACTGGGTGATTATCACCGGAGAGTGGTGAGACATCTGTCGGGCGGAATGAAGAGAAAACTCATGATATGCCGCGCACTTCTTATCGAACCGGAGATACTGCTGCTCGATGAGCCAACTGCCGGAATGGATGCTCTTTCAAGAAGGCAGATGTGGAATCTCCTGAGACAGGTCTCCGGCAGAAACATGACAATACTCCTCACCACACATTACATCGAGGAGGCTGAGGCTCTCTGCGACAGGGTGGCCATGATAAACCGCGGCAGACTTCAGAAACTGGATTCTCCGGGAGCGTTGATACACGAACTTGGTGAATTCACAGTAGATGAGACCGGCGAGGGTGACCTCAGGAGCACTCATTTCGCTACAAGAGAAGAGGCTATCAGGTATCTTGAATCTGCGCCGCCGGACTCATCACTCAGGCAGACAACACTTGAGGATGTATTCGTAGACGTAGCCGGACGCAAACTTATTTAACAATCGCTGACAGGGGAGAGTTTCCCCGAGCAGGCGGCAAACACTTCTTGCAAATATTGAGATATTGAGAGGACTGATGGGAATTATCACGGTACTATGGGAAAAATGGGTCGAGTTCAGACGCGACTTCTACAAGATCACCGTTGCGGCGATGATCTCTCCTTTGATGTACCTGATTATTTTCGGACTCGGTATACGTACAACTTCTCATGGTGAACCGTATATTCATTTCCTGGTACCGGGCCTTGTCGCAATGGTTACAATGACAGGCAGCTTCGGAGCGATTGCACAGAGCATGAGCGTTCAGAGGCTGTATGAGAAAGCGCTTGACCAGGTTATGGTTTCACCGACTCCTCTGTGGCAGTTCATCCTTGGACAGGTAATAGGCGGCAGCCTCAGAGGCCTGTACGCAGCATGCGTCATACTCATACTTACAATACCGGTAAGGCGCGGCCTTATATTCAGCGGCATGTCATTTCTTATAATGCTTCTGAACGGTATGGTCTTCGCGACCCTGGCGCTGGTATTGTCATTCCTTGCAAAAACATACTCGGATGCTCCGAGGTTCAACACATACATAATCATGCCGATGTCTTTTCTGTGCAACACATTCTTCTCAACAGAAGAAATGCCAGACGGATTCAGGCAGATCATTGAAATCATGCCGCTGTCTCAGTCAAGCGGTATGATAAGAAGCATAGCTAACGGAGAAGCTCCGGGGATTACAGGATTCATTGTGCTTTTCGCATATCTTGTCATACTCGGAGGCATCTCAGTTTTCTTCATCTACCGCAAGAAGAACCTGTAGGAGGCAGCCATGGACAGAAACAGATTACTGGCAGTCCTTGCTGCCGCCGCTTTGCTCATAATATCCTGTGTCAGCACAGTCACTGCCGCGCCTATAGTTATCAAGGACAAGGACCGGGGAATCGGAACAGAGCCCGTTGAACGCGACCGCTCGCTGCAGGACGGAACGCTGCTTTACAGCATGACACCGGTCTATCCGGAGGATTTTGACGAAGGAACATACGAGGTCGATGCACTTTCAAGTTCGCAGTTTTTCAAGATCACTCAGGCACAACTTACAAATTCAGACGGCAGGCTCAGGGCAGTCATGCGCATTTCAAGCACCAGCTATGCATACGTCTATCCCGGTACAGCAGCAGAAGCAGAAGCTGCAGGTCAGGGTAAGTGGATTCCTGCAGATGAGTCGAGCGGATATGGAGAGTTTACTCTGGATGTCGAAGCCCTGAACAAAGAAATGCCATGCGCCGCATACAGTAAAAAGAAGGCAAAGTGGTATGACAGAGACATCGCTTTCCTTGCAGAGAGTCTCCCTCAGGAAAATCTCCATGTAGAGCTTTCTGCAGACGTCGGAACCATTGCAGACACTCAGGAAGCTGCCATGCAGGTAATATACATAGCGCTTGGCATCATAATAGCAGGCGGCATTCTTAACCATTTCATCAAGAAGCGATTTTACGAATAGATAGGAGATTACAATGAGCCTTTACTTTCCAATGTTTGTAGACCTGTCGAAGAAGCATGTCCTATTCATCGGTGCCGGCAAAATCTCAGCACGAAGACTTGTTAATATGTATGATTTTGTCGGATCGGTAACTGTCGTTGCTCCCGACTGTGATCCTGTGATTCAGAAACTCGCTGATGCGGAATACATCACCTATCACAGGAGAAGATTTGACGAAAACGACCTCGAAGGTGTTGACATCGCTGTAATCGCTACAGGACACGCAGGGACGGACGTAAGAATCGCCGGCATGTGCAGAAGAAAGGGAATCCTTGTAAATGCAGCCAGCGATGAATCATTATGCGATTTCTATTTCCCGGGCATAGCGAGAAAAGACCCGCTGGTTGTCGGCATCACATCTTCCGGCGAAGACCACAAAATGGCGGCTGAAGCTACCGCTTATTTTAAGAAACTGCTCAAGGATCAGAGGTAACCGGTCTGACTTCACTTTCCGGCATAGGATGATACGTAACAGAACTTATGGAAAACAAGTGGGATAATGCATCAGAATCTGCTGAAATCAAAGGCCTGGCAGAGGACATACTGGACATAGCAAGAAACAGACTGCTTGTCAACCTCCGCTACATGGATGTTGCTCTTACTTTTCATGTAAGAGCAGTTTATTGCGGAACGATTTCAACCGACAGCAGAGCTCTGTATTTTAACCCGGCTTATGTACTCAGAACTTACAGAGCCTCAAGAGAAGAGATTACAAGACAATACCTTCACACGGTTATGCATTGTGTCTTCCTGCATCCTTTTGTGGGAAGAAAGATAGACAGAGACAGGTGGAATCTGGCGTGCGACATTGCTGTCGAGGCGACTGTATGCGAACTGGGGCTGACATGCACCAGGTCAGACCGCGAGGAAAAACAGCGGAAATACATCAGAGAAATCCGAAATGAAGTCAAATACCTGACTGCCGAGAAGATCTACGCGTGGCTCGGTGAGATGCAGTATCCGAAAGAGAGGTACGATTACATGGCAGAGCTCTTCTCGCCGGATGATCACAGCATCTGGTATGAATCAGGGGAAAGCAAAGCTTCCGCACCTCAGGCAAGAGAACAGATGTCAGGACCGTCGCAGGATATTAAGCTGACAGACGATGAACAGTGGAAGAACATCGCAAAGCAAATCGAGATGGAACTCGAGATTTTCGGCAAAGTCCGCGGGGAGTCAGCCGGCGCACTCATTCAGAACATCAGGGCAGTGACACGCGAGAGATGCGACTACTCGGATTTCCTGAGAAAGTTTGCATCAACAGGTGAGGAGATCAGAATCTCAGATGATGAGTTCGACTACATCTACTACACTTACGGTCTCAAGCAATACAAAAACATGCCGCTGATCGAACCGCTCGAGTACAGGGAGGATCACAGGATCAGAGACTTTGTCATAGCGATAGATACCTCAGGGTCAGTTGCAGGTGATGAAGTCCAGACATTCCTCCGCAAGACATATGGTATACTGAATCAGCAAGGCTCTTTCTTCAGAGACATTAATGTGCATATAATCCAGTGCGATGCCGAGATTCAGGATGATCACGTGATTACCTGCACAGAGGATTTCAACAGATACCTTGAGTCGATGGAAATAAGAGGACTCGGCGGAACTGATTTCAGGCCGGTGTTCACTTATGTGGATCAGCTGATCCGGGAAGGTGCTTTCCACGACCTGAAAGGACTGATTTACTTTACCGATGGTCTCGGGACTTATCCCGAGTACAAGCCTCCGTACCGAACAGCTTTCGTCTTCGTTGATGACGGATATCACCTGCCGGCGGTGCCGGTGTGGGCTATCAGAGTGCTGCTGCAGCAAGGCGAACTGCAGGAAGGGATATAGACAATGAATATTAGTAAAGCCAAAACACAGATCAAAAATGCAGTCAAAGCATATCTCACCAGAGATGAATTCGGAGGGTATTCTATACCAGTCGAGAAACAGAGACCGATACTGCTGATCGGGCCTCCGGGAATAGGCAAGACAGCGATCATGGAGCAGATAGCTTCGGAACTCGGAATCGGGATTATCTCATATTCGATGACACATCACACCAGACAGAGTGCAATAGGTCTTCCATACATCAGCCACCGCACATTTGACGGCAGGGAGTTTGATGTAACCGAATACACTATGAGCGAGATAATCGCTTCAATATATGAACTCATGGAAGAGACCGGAGTTCGCGAGGGAATCCTTTTCCTTGACGAAATCAACTGCGTGTCGGAGACGCTTTCGCCCCTGATGCTGCAGTTCCTTCAGTACAAAGTATTCGGAAGACACCGCATACCTGACGGATGGATTATCGCATGCGCCGGAAACCCTCCGGAATACAACGACTCCGTCAGAGACTTTGACATTGTCACACTCGACAGACTCAAGAAGATTGACGTTGAAGCCGATTATGACACATGGAAGGATTATGCAGTCAAAGCAGACATCCATCCTTCGGTAACAACTTTTCTTCAGAGCAAGAGAAACAGGTTCTACTCTGTCGAGACGACGGTAAGCGGCAGAAGTATCGTAACGCCGAGAGGATGGGAAGATCTGAGCAAGATGCTGTTCCTGTATGAGCAGAACGGACTTGAGGCAGATGAAGACCTCATCATACAGTATCTGCAGGATCCGGCAGCTGCCAAGGAATTTGCTGTATATTACGATCTTTTCAACAAATACAGAACTGAATACCCGATTGAGGATATTCTCCGCGGCAAATCAACTGGCGAGATAATAGGCCAGGCAGCAGACGCGGGATTCGATGAGGTTTACACGCTTATAGGACTTCTTCTGAGCAATGTCAGAACCGATATACGCGCATGCAGGTCTGAAGATCAGGTAATCGATTCACTGAGAGCAGAACTTAAAAAGTACGCTGAAGAAGATCCGGGAGAGCAGACGCCTCAGGAGAGACTTTCAGAACTGGCAGCAGGAATCCGTTCGAAACTCGAGGCCGGAAGAAAATCAGGCTCAGTTGATCTGAACAGAAGAAGAGTAATGCTCAGAACCGCTGATATACTGCAGAAATTCGCCGGGGAGACTTCAGGTATACGGGATTACAATGAGACATTTGATCTTATTCGCGACAGATTCAGTACTGTTGTAAAATCTCATTCAGCAAAAGTCAGAGAGACTCAGGGAAAACTGTCCGGGATGTTCAAATTCGCCGAGAGCTGCTGGGGCGAGGGCAGAGAGATGCTGATGATCATAACTGAGCTGACGGCTGATGCAGACAGCGCAGGTTTCATTAATAAGTACGGATGCGAAGAATACTTCAGGCATAATAAAGAGCTTCTCTTCAGTGAGAGACAGGCCGATATTGACCGGAAAATTGACCAGCTCAAGCTGTAAGAAAACCGCTATTTGCTTTGGCAATATACAGAACGCCGACTATTGATTCAATCAATAACTGGCGTTCTTTTTTGTCTGTATAATAGAGCATGTAAAACGGTGTAAACCGTTGTATTTATTGACGTTTGCGTGTTGTAAGAGGTGTTAAGATGACTTACGAAGAACTAAAACGCGAGATGGAGAAATACCCCGAAACCATGACGGACGGGGAGAGAATGAAGAAATATGCAGCAGGAGAAGAAGTAGACCATATTCCTTTCTCGATTCAGAGTAATGAAGAGGCGATGGCTAACATCTTCGGCTATACAACTGCGCAGTGGAGAAACGATGTCAAAGTCCACATTGATGTAATCAAGCGCAGAAAAGAAGAATTCAACATCGGCGGTCTTGCTGCCGGTCTGAGACTGAGAACTATGGCACAGGCTGTAGGATCTGAAATCTATTTCCCTGAAGTAGGTATCGACCGCGTTATCAAGCCTGTCCTCACTGACTGGTCGCAGCTCAAGGATCTTATGAAGGACAATCCTAAGAAGAACCCTGTATTCCTGGCAGTTCTTCAGAGAGGAATCGATCTCAAGGCAGCTTTCCCTGAAATGGGTATAGCAATGCCGGTTGCAGGACCTTTTACCAATGCATCTCTTATCAGACCTGTTGAGATGATACTCAGAGATACCGTCAGACATGCTGATCAGCTCAATGATCTGCTGAAATGGTGCGTAGACTACACTGTAGCATATGCTGAGATGTTCGCTGATGAATTCGGCGGCGGCGGATGCACTATCTGCGATCCGATCAGCTGTTCAGATATTCTCGGCAAGAGAAATTACAAGAAATTCTCAGAGCCGCATCTTGAATACCTGATTGAGGGTCTCACACAGACACTCGGACGTAAGCCTGGAATCCACATCTGCGGCAAGACATCTCCACTGTGGGAAGAAATGGCCAAACTCAAAGTAGCTAACTTCAGTGTAGATAACATGGAAGACCTGGCTGCAGCAAGAGACATAATGGGACCGCACTTCGGACTCATGGGTAACGTAGCACCTGTAGATGTCATGCTTAACGGCACAATTGATGATGTAATCGAGACATGCAAGACCTGCATCATCAAGGGATCTGAAGCTCAGAACGGATACACTCTCGGCACAGGATGTCAGGTGCCTATCGGAACACCAAGAGAGAACTTCGACGCATTTATCTATGCTGCGCGCAAGTACGGCAGAGGCGCAAGAAAGGGATATCTGCCACTCGGCATAGCTGAAGAAGCTCTTGCTGATGTAATTGACAACAAGGAATAACAGCTTTAACCGGCTGAGGATAAGAGCTGCATAAAAAAGCGGCTCAAATCACTGTAGATAGTGCTTATTATTGCTAAACAGCATTAATATATGTAATAGTAAATAGACAGGAGAACAATTTTTATGGCAACCAAAGAAGAATTACTGCAGAAGATGTCTGACTATGTCTTCGAGATGGAAGATGAGGAAATCGCAGATGTATGTGAGGAGTATATCGAGGCTGGATATGATCCTCTCGACGGAATCCTTCACGGACTTGTTGACGGTATGAACCGCGCATCCGACATGTACGATCAGGAAGAGTACTTCGTAACAGACCTGCTGCTTTGCTCTGATGCTATGTACGCAGGACTCGACGTTCTTCGTCCGCACCTGCCTGAAGACGCAAGCATGGGCGAATCAAAGAAGGCTGTAATCGGAGTAATTGAAGGTGATACTCATGATATCGGCAAGAACCTCGTCAAAATCATGATGGAGACTGCAGGATTCGAGATGTACGATCTCGGAAGAGACGTTCCTATCGACAGTTTCATTGAGAAAGCCAAGGAAGTAGACGCTGACCTTATTATGATGTCAACTCTGATGACAACAACAATGCCTGGAATGAGAACCGTAATCGAGAAGCTCAAAGAACAGGGCATCAGAGACAGCTTCAAGGTAATGGTAGGCGGAAGCCCTATCTCCATGAAGTATGCAGAGGACATCGGTGCTGACGGCTATTCAAGAAATGCTGTAGAGGCTGTTGAAGTAGCTAAGAAGCTCTGCGGACTCGAATAATCTGATATCACCTGGGAGGAAATAATATAATGCCGCTTTTAACGGTAATGCCGCAAGGCACAACTATCGAATTTACACCGGGACCGACACTTGCTGATCTGATGCTGGGCGCAGGCATATTTGTGGACAATGCATGCGGAGGCAAAGGAATCTGCGGAAAATGCAAGGTAAGAATCCTTGAAGGCGATGCCGGTGAAATCACAGAAACAGAACAGGGAATATTAAAACAGGATGAAGCCGCGTCCGGAATAAGACTCGGCTGTCTTGTCGTTCCTGCAGGAGACCTCAAAGTCGAATCACTTCAGAAAGAGAAAAAACACGATGTTCTTACATCGGGATATCTGCCTGACTTTGAATTCAAAACAGATATTACCAAGATACCTGTGACGATCCACAAGCCGACTCTTGACAATCAGACACCTTTTGAGGATCAGATTCTCGAAGAGACGGGTGCTGAGGGAATGGACTATACTGCACTCGGAATAGATTCAATGAAACCGGGTGAATATACTGCCGTTCTTCACAACGGCAGGGTTGTCGGCCTTGAGCATGGTGATACAACAGGCAGAAGATTCGGCGTTGCGATTGATATCGGAACAACTACCGTAGTCTGCTCGCTTGTTGACATGAACACCGGTGAGGAACTCGGACACGCATCCGAGATCAACGCGCAGAAACATTTTGGCCTTGATGTACTGACAAGAATCACATACGAGATTGAACATCCGGAGGACGGAATCATCAAACTCCGCAAGGCCATCGTCGGATCAATCAACAAGATGGTCGGATCAATATGCGAGAGATTCGGTGTAAGCACAGACGAAATATATGAGATCACTGTAGGCGCCAACTGCACAATGATGCACATGCTGGTGGGAGTCGACGCGACACCGATAGGCAAAGCTCCTTTTGCACCGGTATTTGCAAAGGCCAAAGACATGAGGGCATCCGAGATCGGTCTCAAAGCTGCGCCTGGCGCAAGGCTCTACTGCCTGCCTTCCGTATCCGCTTACATAGGCGCGGACATCGTTGCAGGTGCATATGTGTGCGATCTCAAGCACCGCAAGGGCAATACCATTTTCATCGATATCGGTACGAACGGTGAGATCGTCCTCGCTGCAGACGGCAGACTCATGTCGTGCTCATGCGCGGCAGGCCCTGCACTCGAGGGTATGAATATCAGTTCCGGAATGCGCGCAGCTGAAGGAGCTATCGAGGACATTCATATAGGTGAGGACGGACTGGATATCAAGGTTATCGGAGACTGCGAGCCTGCAGGCATATGCGGAAGCGGAATTCTGACAGTTACCAAGGAACTTCTGAGAACCGGAATTGTACGCAAGACCGGAGCATTCGTCAAAGCAGACAAGTTCCCTGCGGACGACTACAGATCGAAGTACATCCTTGTTGACGCAGAAGGTAAGAGATCGTTCAAAATGACAGACGGAGATGAACCGCTTTGCATCACAATGGGCGATGTCAGACAGGTTCAGCTGGCCAAGGGCGCTATCCTGTCAGGCTTCATGGCACTGATGAAGAAGGCCGGTATCGGCATGGAGGACCTTGATCATGTCCTGATTGCAGGTCAGTTCGGAGCCCATCTCCCGGCTGACAGTATCACAGGAACCGGAATCCTTCCGTTTGAGGTAGAGGACAAGATCGAATACGTCGGCAACACTTCCAAGACCGGCGCTTACATGGCCCTGATGTCATCTGATGTCAAGAGAGAGATGGAAGAACTGGCACATGAGATGGATTATCTTGAGCTCGGTGCGACCGAGAACTACGAGAGGCTTCTCTCTGAGTGCCTGATATTCCCTGCATTTAAGTAATTGCGAGCTGTCAATCGGCGGCTGGCAGATAATAGACTACATAGAGAATAGACAATATATGCATGTGACAGAGAACTCTTATCAGTTTTCTGCCGCAGGCTGGCAGAATTGGTGAATAATAATGACTACTGCTAACGAAAGATTAATTAAAATATTGAAAGGTGAGAAAGTCGACAGGCCTGCATGCATCTGCCCGGGCGGCATGATGAATATGGTCACCAAGGAACTGCAGGACGTAGCAGGTGTATATCTGCCGGAAGCTCACACTGATGCCAGAATGATGGCTGACCTTGCGAAGGCTATCGTTGACCAGGGATGCTTTGAGAACTACGGCGTTCCGTTCTGCATGTCGGTAGAGGCTGAGGCGCTCGGTGCTACATGTACCATGGGTTCTCAGCTTTTTGAGCCGCACATCACAGGATATGCAATTGACACTGTTGAAGATTACAAGAAACTCAGCCCGATGGATCTTAATTCAGGCAGGACCAAAGTAGTACTCGACGCTATCCGCATACTCAAAGAAGAGACCCATGATGTTCCTATCGTCGGAAATCTGGTCGGACCTGTCAGCGTTGCGAGCTCGGTAATGGAGCCGACGAGATATTACAAGCAGCTCCGCCAGAAGAGAGAACTTGCCCATGAATACATGGAATTTGTTACTGAAGAACTGATAAAGTTCGGACTTGCCGAAGTCGAGGCAGGCGCTAACGTAATAGTTATCTCTGATCCGAGCGGTACAGGGGAAATCCTCGGGCCTAAGTTCTTCGATGAATATGCAGTTACATACATCAACAAGGTAGTTGATGCAGTTGCGGCTGCCGGCGCAAGGACAATCGTACATATCTGCGGACAGATGAAATCCGTATATGATAAAGTTGCCAAAATTCACAGCGACGCCTTCAGTTTCGATGCTGTCGTATCAATCCGTGAGGCGAAGAAGCAGCTTCCGGACAAAGTGATCATGGGCAATGTCAGCACATTTGCTATCGAGATGCAGGATGAGAAGACTGTAGAGAAGCTGACTAACAACTGTTACAATCAGGGATCGGATATTATCTCTCCTGCGTGCGGACTCGGCATGGGTTCCCCACTCAGGAATGTTCAGGAAGTCCTGAAAACAGTCAGAACATTCGAAAACCAGGAGTAACAGACTGAAGAGATATGCCAGTAACTATTACGGGTGACAGACTGATAAGATATGAGGATGCTGCGGTGCATTTTTGTGTGCCGCAGCATATCAGATATATAGAGGATCTCGCTTTTTCAGGCGCAGATAATCTTGTTTCGCTTGAGATCCCGGATAACGTGGAACACATCGGAAGCTACGTCTTCCGCATGTGCTATGCACTTGAGGAAATCAGAATGCCGGAAAGGACTGAGAGTATAGGCGCGGGACTGTTTCAGCATTGCTGGAAGCTGAAAAGCGCAAAGCTCCCGGAGGGCACTCTGATGATTGGCGGTGAGATGTTTGAGAGCTGCCACGCACTGACAACGCTGGAGCTGCCGGACTCTCTCAGGAAGATAGACAGGAGCGCATTTTCCGGGTGCAGGAATTTAAGAGAAATAATCATTAATCCGGAAAAACTTAAAATGCTTCCTCC
The DNA here is from genome assembly GCA_045112795.1 of Anaerovoracaceae bacterium. Classification (GTDB taxonomy): domain Bacteria; phylum Bacillota; class Clostridia; order Peptostreptococcales; family Anaerovoracaceae; genus Crickella. Next base: position 45,790 of record JBGUIG010000001.1, read on the forward strand.
TGCCGCGAGGTATGCTGCAGTCCTTACATATATGGAAAGGCATTCCGGAACATCATCAGAGCGCACAGACAAGGGAAGCGCTATTATTGATGAATTCGCTTCTGACAGACAGGGTAATCTTCTTGATCTTGCGATAAACCGACGCAGTGCCGAAGCAGTCCGGTACATGTTAAACCACGACCTGATAGCGCCTGACGCTTTGGCCGGCTATCTCGAAAAATCGGCAGAGAGAAACCGTGTCGAGATTACAGCTCTGATGCTCGAATACGGACAGAATATCAGCAAGGATGATCTTTTTAACGAAGACCCTTTTGCTTAAGAATTTAGAGATGATTGGAGAAAACCAATGGCAGATATTAGAGAATACAAATGCACATATTCAAATTCGGTTGGTGTCAGTGCTGAAGTGACAGACGGACTCGGGCTTGAGTTCCCTGATGCTTACATGCACAGCGGTAATATGCAGACGCTGGCCAGGGCAATCAAGAAACACGATAACTCAGATTTCGTGCTGCTGCCTTTCTGCAGAACGGTTGAAGCAGAGGCTATGGGTGCTGTGCTGAATTACGGCGATGCCAATACAGGTCCGAGAGCCAAGGATCCTATATGCTCAAATATGGATGAAGTCCTGGCTCTTCCTGAAATTGATTTCGGCAAAATGCGCATCCATGAAGTTCTTGATGCCTGTGCGGCAATGAAGAGCGAAGGCGAGACTGTCTGTCTCGAAGTGACCGGCCCGTTCACCATCCTCAACGCTCTGATGGAACCGAGACTGGTGTTCAAGGCTTACCGCAAGGACAGAGAGAAGATGAAGCTCGTTTTCGACAAGTTCTCAGATCAGCTCATCAGATATATTGAAGAAGGCAAGAAAGCCGGAGTGGATGTGTTCATCTTCTCAGATTCCGCCGGCGCGCTGGACATCCTGGGACCGAAGTTCCTGGCAAATGCTGTCGACGATTTCTATGACCCTTTCCTGAGAAGAGTCAGTGAGGTAATGGATGACAGCTGCATTTTCCTGCTGTGTCCTAAATTCACATACGCTATGGCCGACACCGGTCATGCCGAGCTGAAAGAGTATCAGCTGGAGCCAGGCATAGACTTCCTGCAGGCAATGCTTGATATGAAGGGCAAAGCGAAGATCGGCGGTCAGGTGTGCATCAAGAATGTCGGCGTGAAACTCGCACACGGAAAGTTCAGAGAGATCGTATTGAACAGCTGATTCCGCAGACAGGATCAGCTGATGAAGAGTAAATAATGAGTAACCCGCACGCACGTAAGATTCTGATAGCATGCTCAATGATCGAAGACGAAATAAACGATGTCTTCGATCGTTTTGAATGCGGGAATATTGAAATCCGTTGGATGGAGCGCGGGTACCACAATGATCCTGATGAGCTGCGCAGTGTGATACAGCAGGAGATAGACAAGGCAGAGGCAGATGGAGCAGACACTGTGATCCTTGCATACGGATTATGCGGGAAGGGTGCTGCAGGCTGGCATACGCAGAAAGCTGTGCTCGCAATGCCGAGATTTGACGACTGCTGCAACATAATGCTTTGCACCGGCAAACGTGAAAAAAGGAACCTGCTTGAGGCAGGAAATATGTACCTGACCAAGGGATGGAGCAAAGACGAGGGTGCGCTGCTGTCGATGCTTGACAAAGCAAAGGAAAGGTACGGGGAGAGACGCGGGCTCAAAGCTATGAAGCTGATGTTCGATTCCTACACTAAGGTAACTGTGATCGACACTGGATGCTATCCGCTTGACCCTGTAGAAGAATATGCGGAAAAGTGCGCAGAGATACTGGAACTTAAGAAGTGCACTGTGCCTGGAAGCAATGAGGTGCTGAGAAAACTGATCACCGGAGACTGGGATGAAGACATAATCATCAAGCAAGCCGGTGATTATGTGAGAGAAGAGGACTTCGATTTCGGCGGAGAGAGTGCAAATCAGTCAGATCAGCTATGGCGCAAGACGCTGTAAGAGAATACGGACCGGTCAGTATTGGCAAGAAATAGTTCCGTAGTTGAATAATTACGATTAATTGCAACAGGAAGACAGTTAAATAGTGCACAAGACCGCATGCTTATTGATTGCTATAATCATGCGGTCTTGTGCTATTGATAAATATTATAAATACAGCTTTAAGAAAATGTTAATTCAATTGGATGAATTAATGATATGTTTGTAGAATTAATAGCGCAAGATGACGCAAGAGATGCGTGCAGCTGACCAGAGACCCTGGAGGCAATGACAGAAATCTTTAATCTGCATTGTCTCCTTTTTTGACGCTAACTGCACAGAAAAGGAGCATGTACAAATGGATAAACGCGAGGGACAGATGAACTGTGATCTCCTGATTGATGCAATCAAAGACATACAGTATGGGAGTGTAACAGTTCATATACAGGACGGGAAGATCGTGTATATAGAGAAAACCGAAAAGATCAAAGTGAAAGGATAGAGAGGACAGAGCGTTGATTGAGATCAAGAACCTTAAAAAAGTATGGGAAGATACCGGCGCACCGGTGCTTGAAAACATCAATCTCACAATAGAAGATGGTGAGATATATGCCCTGGTTGGCAGGAGCGGAGCAGGAAAGTCAACGCTCCTCAGGTGCATCAATGGCCTGACTTCCTATCAGGAGGGCAGCCTTAAGGTAGACGGCCATGAGATCAGGGACTATTCAGACAGGGAACTTCGCGAATTCAGACGTCATGTAGGCATGATTTTCCAGCAGTTCTCACTTCTGGAGAGGGAGACAGTATACAGAAATGTCGCTTTGCCTATGACATGCTGGAAATATCCTAAGGATGAGATCGATGCCAAGGTCAAGAGCCTGCTCGAACTGGTTGGCCTGTCAGATAAGATGAATGCCAAGCCTCGTAACCTTTCAGGCGGACAGAAACAACGTGTTGCTATCGCGCGTGCTCTGACAATGGATCCGAAATTCATCCTCTGTGATGAGGCGACATCAGCACTTGACCCTAAGACAACAAACTCTATCCTTGACCTGCTTCTCGAAATTAATGAAAAACTCGGGATCACAGTTATTGTGGTTACCCATCAGATGGAAGTAGTACGTAAAATCTGTCAGAAGGCGTGCATACTTGAGAACGGAGTCATCAAAGCTGAAGGCGCAGTAAGAGACATTTTCTTCAATCAGCCGGAAGCTTTGCTTAACCTGCTTGGTGAAGAGAACATCAACCTTCCGCAAACAGGGCATAATTTACAGATATCTCACCTGCTTAATGATGCATCTGACGGTGAATTATTCGGCAAAATGTATGCGGATATGGGCATCCTGTTCCCGATAGTCAACGGTACTATACAGGAGTATGAGAAAGACCGTATGGGAATATTCACAATAAATGTGAAGGACGAGGATTTCGCCCTTGTCTCCGATTATCTCAACAATAAGGGAATACGCTGGAAAGATCTCAGCAGAAAAGCTTAGCAGAAAGGAGGGACCTGGTATGACACTTAAGAATTATACATTTTTACAGATATTTAATATGCTCATTGTCCCTGCGTTCTTCGCGACACTCAAGATGCTTGCTATTGCGGGCGTTTTGTCAACGCTGCTGGGGTTTGTTTTCGGTGTAATACTGGTTGTCACTGAGAAGGGAGGCCTGTACGAAAACATAGTAATAAACAGAATACTGGATTTCATAGTTAATATGATCAGATCTTTTCCTTTTATCATCCTGATGATTTCAATTATTCCGTTCACCAGGCTGATAGCGGGGACATCCATAGGAGAGACCGCTGCTCTGGTACCTCTTACCGTGGCATGTACACCTTTTATGGCAAGAATTTTCCAGAACAGTTTCAAGGAAGTAGACCCTGCCCTGATTGAAGCTGCGCAGTCTTTCGGAGCATCAAAATGGCAGATAGTATTCAAAGTAATGCTTAAGGAATCAGTACCTTCCATCATTTCCGGACTATGCCTCGCGATAATCAATCTGCTTGGCTGCACAGCAATGGCAGGTGCTATCGGCGCAGGCGGACTCGGTGCAGTAGCCTTGCAGTATGGCTATCAGAGTTTCAATCTTAAGATAATGTATTCAATCGTTGTGATTCTGATTATTCTTGTAGCCCTTATTCAGTACTTCGGTGACTGGATCTACAAGAAACTCAAATAACCGGTTAGATCGCATATATGCGTTTAACATATTACCTTTTATTCAATTCTCAAGGAGGAAGAAAAATGAAGTTTAAGAAGTTTCTGGCAATGATTCTTGCTGTAGCTATGGTTTGCTGCTTTGCAACAGCTTGCGGTGGTTCCGACAGCGGAGAAGAGGCTGCATCTGAAGAGACAGCTGTTGAGAAGACAGATGTTAAGATCGGAGTACGTTCTGACCTGATCGATTACTACAATGCAATCGCTCCTGTACTCGAAGCAAAAGGCTACAAGCCTGAAATGGTATCTTTCGATGACAGTATTCAGCCTAACGTTGCACTTGCTGAGGGAAGCATCGATATCAACTGGTTCCAGCATGAGCCTTATCTGACAGCATATAACGCTGAGAACGGAACAGATTTTGTAATGGTACAGCCTAAGACATATGCACCTCTGTTCGCAATGTACTCAACAAAGCATAAGACAATAGAGGATCTTCCTGACGGTGCTGTTATCGGAGTATGCAATGATGCTACTAACCAGGACAGAGGCCTCAAGATGCTTGCTGATAATGGTCTGATCACACTTGACGAGTCCGTAGAAGTTGCAACTGTTCACGATGTTAAGGACAATCCGCATAACTTCACATTCCAGGAAGCTGAAATGCAGATGCTGCCACAGTCAATTGACGACCTCGATGCTATCTGTCTTGCAGGACAGCACATGGTAAACGCAGGAAATGATCCTTCTGCATATCTCATCAAGTCAAGCGACGAGGAAGAGTACGCTGTAGGATTTGTTGTAAACGCTGCTGATGCTGATGCTGCTTGGGCTAAGGACATTGCTGAGACTGCACAGTGCGATGAACTCGCAAAAGCTCTTGAAGAGGTATCCGGCGGAGCACTGCTTCCAACTTGGAAATAATCTTCTTCATATTTCCAGATAGTGCAGTATTATAGCACGCCATAAATGACAAGGAGATACACGGGGAATGGAACTGATTGTACCTGAAATGACACCAAAAGAACGTGCCGCTGCCTATGGCAGGGGTGAGGAAGTAGATCGCATTCCGACATCTCTGAGCGCGGGGGAGACAGCTCCCCCGCTTTATGGTTATACAATCAGAGATTATTATTTTTCGGCAGATGCTATGGTAGCTGTCGAAAGCGGTCTGGCTGAAGATTTTCAGGCAGATAACATGGGAATCGGTCTTGGTCTCAGAACCGTAATAGAGGCGCTGGGAACAGAATTAAGCTATCCGGATGAAAGCGTTTCATATATTGTGAAACCGAGACTTGAATCATTCGATCAGGTGAACGAGCTGGGCATGCTTAATATTGACAGGGACGGGAGATTGCCTCTTATAGTCGAAGCTTTCGAGCGTCTGATGGATAAGTACGGGAATGTCAGAAATTTCGGCAGCGGTCTTGCCGGTCCATTCACTACGGCTGCAAGTCTGATAGGGACAGAGAAATTCCTGGTGTCAACCGTAAAAAACAAAGAGGGGGTACACAGACTCCTCCAATACTCAACCG
>JBGUIG010000002.1:0-8311 GCA_045112795.1 Anaerovoracaceae bacterium
CGTCTGAATATCCTTCTCATTGGGACTGACGACCAACACGTTTTGTCCTATAACTCCAAAAATGACCTGCTGAGGACTTCTTTACAGAAGATTCCTTGCAGGTCATTTTGATTGTGTTTCATTTCGGCTGACCGTCAGGATCATGTGCTGACGTTTTTACTTCCGGTTCTGATTTTCAAGTGTTTCTTCGGCTGCGGAAATGGCTTTGTCTGCTTCTCTGTTGCCGGCATTGTCAGCAGCGATGTCATCAGCGTGAGCTTTTCTGAGTGACAGCGAGAATCTTCTCAGCATGTGAATTGTCACGTATACAACTATTGCGCCGACTATAGCTCCTTCATAGAAGCCTATTCCGAGTGCAAGTCCGATACATGCAGCTGCCCACAGACCGGCTGCAGTTGTAAGTCCGTGTATGTGGTTCTTCTTGGTGACCATTATCGTGCCTGCTCCGAGAAAACCTATTCCGGATACGACCTGGGCACCTATACGTGTAGCGTCAACAGTATAGTACATAGATGCGAACTGACCGGTGCTCATGGCGAGCATTGCCCCAACACACACTAAAATATGCGTCCTGAGACCTGCAGACGCTCCATGGATATTGCGGTCGTAACCCACTGCGCCTGCACATATAACAGCCAGAACAGTCCGGATCAGTATTGTAGGAAGTGACGGCACAAGCAGCCACGGGAAAATATCTGCAATCATCATCATGGCATTCTCTCCTTGGAACGATCTCCGCCTGCATATGACCGGAAGCAGCATGATCCTGAAGATTATGAGGACCGGAAACATATGATCTGAGGGCATGAGATCTGTGGTGCAGGGTTCATGCAATAAGCATTCTGAATAACCTTATTGTATATTCAAGACTGAAAGTTTGCAATATTGTGCTGACAGCAGCAAGCTGAGCGGCTTCAGGTAGCATTATTTGTTGTTTTTAACAATTATTGTTTAATCGTATAAAGTGCTTGTATTTCAAGGCTTTGAGGTCTATAATTTCAAATTGTTGTGCCTGCAGAATGACGTATAGTCAGTTATATTTCAGGCATTTTGTCAAAAATCACAACAGAAACAGAAAGGTCTGATCAGTTAAAATGAAAGAAAACCGTAACTCATTTTCAAATCAGTTAGGATTCGTGCTTGCGGCTGCCGGAAGCGCAGTCGGACTCGGTAATATCTGGAGATTCCCGTATCTCGCTGCCAAAGACGGCGGTGGAGTATTCCTGTTCATCTATCTTATCCTTGCACTTACTTTCGGATTCACACTGCTTTTGTCCGAAGTAGCAATAGGAAGAAAAACCAAGCAGAGCACACTTACCGCATACGGTACACTGCATAAGAAGTCCGGATGGATAGGTGTTGTAGCAAGCCTTGTTCCTTTTATTATCCTTCCGTATTACTGTCTGATAGGAGGATGGGTACTCAAATACTTTACTGCGTTTATTGCAGGCAGCGGTTCTGCTGCAGCTGAGGACGGATACTTCACAGGTTTCATCACAGCTCAGACAGCTCCGATCATTTTCTTCCTGGTGTTCATAAGTGCAACTGCACTTGTCGTGTATCTGGGAGTTGAAAAAGGAATTGAGAGACTCAGCAGGATTCTGATGCCTATACTCCTCATACTGGTAGTCGGCATTTCTCTGTTCTCACTCACAATTGAAGGTGAGGGCGGACGCACCGGTCTTCAGGGCTTTGCAGTATATGTAATCCCGAATTTCAGCGGACTCTCCGCTAAGGACATTTTCTATGTAGTTGTTGATGCTATGGGACAGCTTTTCTACAGTATCAGCGTAGCTATGGGAATTATGGTCACATACGGATCATATCTCAAGGACGACAACAATCTTGTCAAATCCGTCAACCACATCGAGATATTCGATACAATGGTTGCGTTCCTTGCCGGTGTCATGATCATTCCTGCAGTATATGCATTTATGGGAATGGACGGAATGCAGAATTCAGGCCCGGGACTTATGTTCATCGCACTTCCTAAGGTGTTCGCACGCATGGGTGCTGCCGGAACGATCATCGGAGCAGTATTCTTCGTCATGGTTCTCCTTGCAGCTCTCACAAGCTCGATGTCAGTAATGGAAGCCGTTGTATCCGGCCTTATCGATAGATTCAGGTGGGGAAGACACAAGGCTGTTCTGATTGAATATGTATGTTCAGTGGTTCTCGGAATCATCGTATGCCTCGGCTACAATATATTCTACTTCGAGATGCCTCTGCCGAACGGATCAGTCGGACAGATCCTCGACCTGTTCGATTACGTCAGCAACTATGTACTGATGCCGGTTGTTGCAATAGGCACATGCGTACTTGTCGGATGGATTATCAAGCCTCAGACAATCATTGACGAAGTTACAAAGAACGGAGAAACACTTACAAGAAAGGGCCTGTATGTCGTAATGGTCAAGTACATCGCACCTGTTCTTCTCGCAATCCTCCTCCTCGGAGCTTTCGGAGTTTTCTAAAAAATTACAAAAAGCGAAGATCCGGCATATCCTTGAAAAATAAAGGAATAACCTGTTTGCATAATCCAAAAAATTATTAGCACTCTCGCCAAGAGAGTGCTAATTTTCTATTTACAAATGTATTTCTTTGTATTATTATATGCATGTAGAAGAAAGGAGGGCGGCATCTTTCAAACAGGCATGATGCTGCAGACCCTAAACAGTTAAATATTGATCCTTGCAAGAAGGAGGGACGTTAATGAATATAGAAAAATATACACAGAATGCGCAGCAGGTCGTAATGGACTGCCAGAACATCGCAACATCTGAAGGTCATCAGATGGTCGATGGAGAGCATGTCCATCTCGCTTTGCTCCAGCAGAAAGACGGGCTTATTCCTAAGCTTGTCAAGGCTATGGGTGTCGATGTAAATGCCATCACAAGAGATGTGCAGGCTGAAGTCGACAAGATCCCTAAAGTATCAGGTGCAGGAGATTCCATGTACGGCACCAGAAGATTCAACAATATCTTCGTCAACGCAGAGAAGATAGCTGAGCAGTTCACTGACGAGTATGTCAGCGTTGAGCACATCTATCTGTCGCTGATCGCCGAAACAGGTACACCGAGCGCCAGAATACTCGCCAAATACGGTATCACAAGAGAGAGATTCCTCGAGGCTCTGTCCAGTGTACGCGGCAATCAGCGCGTTACCAGCCAGAATCCTGAGGATAATTATGAAGCGCTTGCCAAATACGGCAGAGACCTTGTCGATATGGCGAGGGAGGGCAAGCTGGATCCTGTAATCGGCAGAGATTCCGAGATCAGACATGCTATCCAGATTCTGTCGAGAAGAACCAAGAACAATCCGGTTCTGATCGGTGAACCGGGTGTAGGTAAGACCGCGGTAGTAGAAGGCCTTGCACAGAGAATCCTGAACGGCGATGTACCTGAAGGCCTCAAGGATAAGACTATCTATTCACTTGACATGGGCTCACTCATTGCAGGCGCCAAGTTCAGAGGTGAATTTGAGGAGAGACTCAAAGCTGTCCTGAACGAGATCGAGAAGTCTGACGGCAAGATCATCCTGTTCATCGATGAGATCCACAACATTGTAGGCGCAGGCAGAACCGAAGGTTCAATGGACGCAGGCAACCTGCTTAAACCGAAACTCGCAAGAGGTGAGCTGCACTGCATCGGCGCGACTACACTCGATGAGTACAGAAAATACATCGAGAAGGATGCTGCTCTTGAAAGAAGATTCCAGAAAGTCCTGATCGATCAGCCGTCAGTTGAGGATACAGTATCCATCCTCAGAGGACTCAAGGAGAAGTTTGAGATTCATCACGGTGTCAGAATTACAGACAGCGCGCTTATCGCATGCGCAACTCTGTCTGACAGATACATCACTGACAGATTCCTGCCTGACAAGGCTATCGACCTGATGGATGAAGCAGCAGCAAGAATCAGGACAGAAATCGACAGCATGCCTTCAGAACTCGATGAGATCTCGCGTAAGATCATGCAGCTTGAAATCGAGAAACAGGCACTCGGCAAAGAAGAAGACAAGGGTTCCAAAGCAAGGCTTGAGGCCCTTGAGAAGGAGCTCGCTGAACTCAGAGACAAGAGTGCAGCGATGAATGCTCAGTGGGAGAACGAAAAGAGAGACATTCTCGAAGTCAAAAATGTCAAGACTGAGATCGAGAACATCAAACTCGAAATCGAAGATGCTGAGAGACAGTACGACCTTGAGAAACTTGCCAAGCTGAAATACGGTACTTTGCCTGAACTTGAGAGAAAACTCGAAGAATTAAAGGCTGCCGGAGCAAGGACTGAAGAGGACAGGCTTCTCTCTGAAGAGGTTACTGAAAATGAGATTGCTGAAGTCATCTCAGCATGGACAGGTATTCCTGTCAGCAAGCTGGTAGAGACTGAGCGTGACAAGCTGCTGAGGCTGCCTGACATACTGCACGAGAGAGTGATCGGCCAGGATGAAGCTGTAACAGCTGTTTCGGAAGCTATTCTCCGTTCAAGAGCGGGACTCAGCAATCTGAACAGACCTATCGGATCATTTATCTTCCTCGGCCCTACAGGCGTAGGTAAGACAGAACTCGGAAAGGCACTGTCTGAGTCTTTGTTCGATACAGAGAAGAACATAATCAGAATAGATATGTCTGAATACATGGAGAAGCATTCAGTCTCCAGACTGGTAGGAGCGCCTCCGGGGTACGTTGGATACGATGAAGGCGGCCAGCTGACTGAGGCAGTACGCCGTAAACCATACAGTGTAATCCTCTTCGACGAGATCGAGAAAGCTCATCCGGACGTATTCAACATCCTGCTGCAGCTTCTCGACGACGGCAGACTGACAGACAATCAGGGCAGGACTGTTGACTTTACCAACACAATCTGCATTATGACATCGAATATCGGAAGCAGCGAGCTTCTTGATAACATGAAGGATGACGGAACAATCGACCCTGAAGTTGAAGAGCACGTCAGAAACGAGCTCAGAGCATACTTCAAGCCTGAGTTCCTGAACAGAGTCGACGATATTATCCTGTTCAGCCCGCTGACCAAGGATCAGATCAAGGGTATCATCGAGCTGACTGTAAACGACATCCGCAGAAGACTCGAAGAGAAGGATATCAGTCTTGAACTTACTGAAGCGGCTCTGAACCTGATTGCTGATGAGGCTTACGATCCGCACTACGGCGCAAGACCGATCAAGCGTTACCTCACCAAACACGTCGAGACCAGAATCGCGGGCGATATTGTCAGAGGCAATATTGTCGACGGAGACAATGTCATATGCGACGCGGAGGACGGCAAACTCGTATTCAGAACAGGCGTACAGAACTGACATACTGCAAACTTACATACTGACTTAAAGGGCTCGGAAAGCAACACTTTCCGGGCCCTTTTTACATAGAAGCCGGGATCATAATGATTTGGTCAGACGGTGAATTACCATCTCCGCTCAGGTCGTTGAAGGTGCTTGGTTTATGTGGTAAAATTTGATGATAATTTGAATGGAGAACTGTGCGCCCGGTACGCACAATACAGATAATGAACATAACAATTGACGGATACAATATAAATTATAAGATCACCGGTCCTGACGGGGCTTCGAAGACTGCTGTTATACTGCAGGGATGGGGCACAGGCATGGATCTCTATGACTTTGCCGCCGGCTGCATCAATGACGGATACAGAGTGGTACAGTTTGATTTCCCTGGATTCGGTGAGAGCGATGAGCCTTCAGAGCCTTGGCGTCCTGCTGACTATGCGGATTTCTTCTGCAGGTTCATGGAGACTCTGGATATACATGAAACGGTTCTGATCGGACACTCATACGGCGGCAGAGTAATAATCAAGCTTGCCGGACGCAATGATCTGCCTTTCACAATAAGCAAAATTGTTCTCATTGACAGCGCGGGCATCATGCCTGAACGTTCAGCTGCTCAGAAGAGAAGGGTAAAGCGTTATAAGATTATGCGCAACTTCCTCACAAGCAAGCCGGTTCACGCTTTGTTCCCTGAAGTCATTGATTACTGGATGAGCCAGCAGGGTTCCGATGATTACAGAAATTCGAGCCCGATGATGAAAAAGTGCCTCGTCATGGCAGTCAATGAGGATCAGAAAGCTGAGCTCCCGCAGATCCATCAGGATACTCTCCTGATCTGGGGTGATCTCGATGACGCGACACCGATAGGTGACGCGAAGATTATGGAGGAGATGATTCCTGAAGCGGCGCTCGTAGTGCTCGAAGGAACCGGCCACTACTCATTCCTCGAAAAACCGCAGCAGTTCAGAAGCGTCATCAGATACTATCTCGGCGCAGACGCTGCAGCGCAGACAGAAGACGGAGGTGAAGAATAATGACAGGACTCACTTCCGCAATGATAATAAGAACTCTCATTACTCTGGCACTCGCTGTTCCGGCTTTCTGGCTGACAATGAGATACAACATGCATATGTTCCAGCTGAACGTATACATGAACGGCGAGCAGAGGGCATGGATTCATAAGAACTTCAGACTCCAGTGGATTCTGGTATTCGCAATGGGACTCGGCATCGTGAGGATGCTGGTTCCTCTGGCAGGCCTCGGATGGCTGACATGCGTATTCGATGTGCTGTGCTGGCTGACACTTCTGGTAATCATTCTGGTATACAGGGTGATGAAACAGATGAACCAGAAGAAGAAACTCGTTTTCACTCCAAGAGTCAGAAGAATGGTAGCCTGCATCATCGTTCTGTGTGTCATCTTCCTGGCATTATCAGTTCTGATTGGCAAAGGACTTGAGCCGGTATCCGGTATGCTTACTTTCCTGACTGGCTCGCAGCTGTGGCTGCAGATGCTGGCCAAGACGGTCAACACACCGATCGAAAAGGGCGTAAACAATCACTACATCAATGACGCCAAGCGGATACTCAGGAGCAATCCTGACCTGACGATCATCGGTGTTACGGGCAGTTACGGCAAGACAAGTGTAAAGTTCTTCCTGCAGACCCTGCTGCAGCAAAAGTACAGCGTTCTTGTGACACCGGAGAGTTACAATACTCCGATGGGTGTCGTTATCACAATACGCAAATTCATGAAGCCTTCGCATCAGATATTCATCTGCGAGATGGGCGCGAGATATGTCGGTGAAATCAAGGAAATCTGCGATCTGGTTCACCCTCATCACGGCATGATTACTTCGATCGGACCTCAGCATCTCGATACATTCGGAGGCATCGAGAATATCAAAAAGACCAAATTCGAGCTCGCAGATGCTTTGCCTGAAGGAGGAATGCTTTTCCTTAACGGCGACAACGAGTACATAGCAGATTATCTTAAGCAGACAGGCGGCTATGACAATACCACTTTCTACTACTCGGAGGGAAAGGGAGACGGATACTGCGCATCGGATATCAGGGTATCGAATCTCGGAACAGAGTTCACTGTTACTTCTCCGGAAGGAGAGACCGAGACCTACCAGATGAAGCTGATCGGTGCCCATAATGTAATCAATGTCATGGGCGCTATTGCAGTAGCCAACAGATTCGGAATCGCTCTGAAGAATCTCAGGATCCCTGTCAGAAGGCTGAGACCTGTACAGCACAGGATGGAAATGAAGGAGAACGGCAACGTCACCATCATTGACGATGCTTTCAACTCGAATCCGATCGGGTCAAAGGCTGCTGTCGAGACTCTCGCTCTGTTCGAAGGGATGAGAATACTCATCACACCGGGCATGGTAGAACTCGGCGAAGATGAGGCAGAATACAACCGCAAGTTCGGAACCTACGCTGCTGACTGCTGCGACTGGATTCTGCTTGTGGGAGCCAAACATACCGAGCCGATCCGTGAAGGCATCCTGAGCAAGGGCTTCCCTGAGAAGAAGTGCCTTGTATTCGACAAGGTCGAAGACGCGATCGACTACGCATACAGAATCAAGGGGCAGGAACACAAATACATTCTGCTTGAGAATGACCTGCCTGACAATTATTGATGGATTACAGGAGGATTATTGATGAAGACCAGAGTTGCGATGATGTTCGGCGGCAAGACTGTTGAACACGAAGTTTCAGTAATATCCGGTATCCAGGCAATCATGGCAATGGATACAGATAAATATGATGTCATACCGGTATACCTGACTAAGGAGAACGATATGTACATCGGAGACGGGATCGGAGACATCGCAAACTACAAAGATATTCCGGCGCTTCTGGCAAAGTCACAGAGAGTGATCATCGTCAATGACGGAGGATCCGTGAGCTTTGTGCCGTATCCGCAGAAGAGATTCGGCGGACCTAAGCCGGTTCCTTTTGATATGGCTTTTCCGGTTGTTCACGGAACTAACGTCGAGGAC
>JBGUIG010000003.1:0-5276 GCA_045112795.1 Anaerovoracaceae bacterium
ACATACACCATTTACGTCTGATTGGAAAAATGTAGGTTCGGCAGAATCGCAAACCTTGATTCCTCGTTGGGTAGGACATACTTTGAAAAACACTTTTGCTTTTGGAAAAGTAAAATGTATGTATAATCTCAGCCATCTGAATGACCCAGGACCTACAAATAGAAGTATTGAATTGAATCGTGTAGGTCTGGAACATGGTCTCGAGACGCGGAGGACCTACAAAATAGGATGCCGAAAAAATGCAGTAGGTTCATCCTGCCTGTCAACCAATTAAAAGACATACACCCGTCCTGCCTGTCAACCAATTAAAAGACATACACCCATCTTGCTTGTCAACCAAATAAAGGACATACACCTATCAAACATGCCAACCGTGAACTTTCACACATCACAGCTAAAGCCTTTTACCCTCACCGGCATAGCCCCGGTGGTTGTGATCAAGCTAAAGCGCACAAACAAAATCAGGAGCTCCGGAAAACCGGAGCTCCTGTTATTTTGCATATTATTCAGATAATATCGCTGAATTAGCCGAGCAGCTTGTCAGAGAACTTAGCCTTGATAGCCTTCTTTGCAGGGATCTGCATCTCCTCACCAGTCTGTGGGTTGCGGCCTGTTCTTGCAGCCATTTCCTTAACCTCTACCTTGAGAACGCCAGGGATAACAACCTTGTCGCCAGCCTTCATAGCGTCAGCGATTACTTCGTGATAAGCGTCAACTGCAGCTGCAGCGTCCTTCTTTGTGAATCCAGTCTTCTCAGCGAACTTTTCGATGAAATCTGCTTTTGTCATGATTATCTCTCCTTTAAAATATGTAAAAATATCGTTGTCATTTTTCAGGCGGCCGTCTCTGTTTTACGGTCCCACCAAAAAGACAGTATACGCTATTTCCCCTTGAAAATCCAGCTTTTCGGGAGATTTTCGGAATTTTATGCAAGGGTTCGGGAGAATAATCCCTCTCGCCGCATTTAGCCTCGATTCGCTTCTTGTCGGTTTGCAGGGAACATTACATAGCAGTCTATTCGCCTCCTGCCTCTTTTCGGTTTGCAGGACGCATTACATAGCAGTCTATTCGCCTCTCGCCTCTCGCCTCTTGTCGCTCAGCAGACTCACAGCTGCCCGTTTCTGCGATACCTTTCCATCTCGTCTACCAGATACTCGATAAAGCGCTTATATATGCCTGTATACTATCTGTAACACGCAAAGTTCCCAGAACAATTGTATGCTTTCTGTAGTAATTTCTCAGAACAGCCGCATAGCTGATTTTCTGGTACATATTGTTACTTATATCATTTTCTTTTCAATCTAGGTCTATTTTCTTGATATTTCACTTTTGCACCTATTTTTCTAGGTTCTTTTTTCCAAAATCGAGCTTTTGACACTATTTTCATCTCTCTTAAATTGCTAATGATGAAGATGGATCTATATAATATCTGTTTTCAGCAGCATTTGATGAATTATACGCCCAATTATGCGGATGTAACGAGTACTTTTCTTCTCAGATAAATTGCGGCAAAGCTAGCCTTTCTAAATGAGGCGATGGAATGCAGTTTTTCCATTTCAATCTAGGTCCTTTTTCTCGATATTTCACTTTTGCACCTATTTTTCTAGGTTCTTTTTTCCAAAATCGGGCTTTTGACACTATTATTCAGTTTACGCACCTACCCACCTGCCTGCCGCATCACGCCAGTAGAGTAGCATCACGCCAGTAGAGTAGCATCACGCCAGTAGAGCAACATTGCTCCAGTAGCATTATTCCTGCCACAGGAAAGGCATGAACAGGCCAAGCTGCTTTTCCCAGTCAGCCTCGCAGTGGCGCCCTCCGACCTGACAATAAATCCTCGCAGTTCCGCCGGCTTTCTCAACCTTGTTAGCTGTCGCTTTATTAGTTCTGTACAACCAGCTCGATCTGTCCTCTTCATCAGGATTCTCAACTCCGCCATAGCCTTCAGCCGTTCCCCAAGACAGAAAAACTCTGGTGTCCGGATTCATGTATGTGTTGTTCATGTCGTGCCAGAGCTTTCCGCTGACACTGCCGAGCGACGAAGAGATACATGCCGCTTTGGATATGTACTGATTGTATTTGACAACTGCGTAAGCGGACATCAGGCCTCCCAAGCTGGAACCGCCGATTGCCGTACATTCGCGGAAAGGAATCGTCGGAAAATTCGCGTTGATATATGGCTTCAGTTCGTAAATGATGCCTTGCATAGTAGCCTCGCCGAGTGGCTCGATTCCTCTTAGCCAGCCGCTTTCCCTTCCATACGGAAGATATTCGGACAGGCGCAGGTTGCCCTCATGAGCGCATTCGACGCCGACGATTATCAGCTGCTTGTCCCAGTTGCTCATGTATTCTTCCAGCCCCCAGGACTTGCCATAAGTCGCATCCTCGTCGCGGAACAGGTTGTGTCCGTCAAAGAAATACATTACCGGGAAAGGTCCCTCACCCTGATCCGGCACCCTTATGTGAAGTGGCCTGTTAGCCCCAATTGAATTGAAATAAAAATCCTGCTTTATAAGCATCTGATTCCCCCATTCATATATATACCTATGTTTATCTTCTAATATGTATAAGCGCTGCAGTTTCCGCGAAAAAACGCAGATTTGCTGCAGCGCATAATTGTTATTTCTGATGTTCAGCCGTTGTTATCTGAATCAGGCACGATTGCGGCCATTGCGGAAAATCCAATCATTCCGGCCTTTGCGGCTTGTTTCAATATTCTGATTCCGCCGGCTTCGTAGATCTGAACTTGATTTCCCCGTCGACGATTTCGTCGATTATCGCGAGTGACTCGACTCTGTATCCGCGCGCGCGCAGATTGTCGCCGCCATTGAGGTATCCCTTCTCAATAACCGAGCAGCATCCGACAACTTCGCATCCGGCATCTTCAGCAATTGCAATCAGGCCGTTAAGCGCGCTTCCGTGAGCAAGGAAGTCATCAACAACCAGAATCTTCTCTCCCGGCGGCAGGAACTCCTTGCTGACCATGATGTGGCTCTCTCTGTCATGTGAGAAAGAATAAATCAGCGATTTGTAGATGTCGCCCCTGACTATCGAAGTTCTGCTCTTCTTGGCGAAAATAACCGGCAGATCCATAGTCATACCGACAGCCGTAGCTATTGCTATTCCGGAAGCTTCTACTGTCAGGATCTTGGTCGCACCCGAATCCTTGAAGAGGCGGGCGACCTCTTTGCCAATCTCCTTAAGGAACACCGAGTCAATCTGCCGGTTGAGAAATACTCCTACATTGAGCACCTCGTCAGAAGTAATCTTACCTTCTCTTACGATCTTGTCTTCCAGAGCTTTCATTTGCGCACCTCATTTATTCGACAAAGCGGCGGTTAATAGCTGGTTCATTGTAATACGAAAAAGCATTTCGCATGACAGTGTTCAAATAGGTTATATGCAATCATACCACATTCGGCCACAATTAGCCAAAACGATTATTGAAGTTTCGCCAGGTGCCGACAAGCGTCAGGCAGTCGTTCTGCGAGCGGCTGTTATTGCTATTATCTGATTGCTTTTTTAGTTATTAATTGAGCACCTATTCGGATAATTGCACGAGCTTTTCTCAGTAATGCTCGAACTCCTATTCAGTTATTTCTGCGAGCACTTTTTCAGCGATTTCTGCTGCTGTTCTGCATGCTCCGATACACGGTCTGCTCTGATAATACTCTTCAGTGCGCACAGCAGGCTCGCCAATGTCTTCACCCTTCTGAAGCCCGAGCAGCTCCCTGCAGATCAGAGAACCTTCCTTCTCTTCGAACTCCGCACACATCCGCTGAATAAGAGCATACAGTGCTTTTTTCCCTTCGTAATCGCCCGGATCCGAATAACCTGCTGCTTTGCCCATAACCATAGTCATGCCGGAAACCGCACCACAGACTTCACGGATTTTGCCAAAACCCGCACCGAACGGGCTCGCCAGCTGTGCCGCTTCCTCTACAGACATGCCGACCACATCCGCAAAAGCTGCAAACACCGACTGGGCACAGTTATATCCGCTTCTGAATAATTCCTCCGCTCTGTCAGCACGAGATATTGCCATTATTATTCCTCCATTATCAGCACATTACCTGCAATTCAATTCGCATTTCAATCTGAATTTCAATTTACAATCCAATTTGCAATTCAATTTACAAGTCGCCCAGGCCTATCAATCGGGCATCAGTTCAGGTGGGTGACTCTGCCGTCCCCGTCAACCGGGATCTTGTCGCCCAGAAATACCGGTTCCGGCTTAAAAATGCATTTGATGAAATCCTTGTCACGCGCCAGAACCTCACGCGCTTCACGGAAATATCTGCCATGATACGCTCTTTGCCCTGCAGCAGCGCCCTTAACCTCCATATTCAGCGCTTTGCCGATTTTAAGCGCCCTGAACAGATGATATTTCTGGGTGACTACGATCACCTTGTCTGCGCAGAAAACATCCCGGGCTCTGTACATCGTGTCGTATGTTGAAAAGCCTGCGAAGTCCAGGAAGATATCTTCCTCAGGAACGCCGTGTTCAAGCGCATAGTGATACATGCAGTCAGGTTCGCTGTAAGACTCAATGCTGTTGTCACCGCTCAGAAGCAGCTTAGGGGCAACGCCCGCTTTGTACAGCTCGATCGCTGTATCCAGTCTGTCCTGCAGCATCGGTGACGGCTTATTGTCCAGCCACACAGCGCATCCCAAAACAAGAATACACTGCGGCTCGATGCTCTCAAGCTCACGCAATGCATCCTCGGTTATTTTATCTCCGGTATATGTCAGCGCAATGTCTTTTTCTGCGGTTAATGCAGTATATGCGCTGATTCCCAGTGCCAGCAGCACCAGGGCAATTATTATCTCAATCAATCTTATAAATAGTTTCTTCATCAATTACCGTCATGCGGCTCTATGGTATCCACATGAAAAATCCACTTGCTGCCGCCAGTTTCCGTATTCTGCACATCAGAGCGTATCTGTCATAGTCGTCTTCATCAGGCGCAAATACAGTCATGTTTGTGTCTTCGGAATCAATGTCTATCATCACTTTTTCCTTCACAAATACAACTCTTAGAAACTCGTTTCCTTTAAGATACGTCAGCTTCTCGGCGAACCATTCAGGTTCAGGATTCTCTGTCCATGTCTCGCAGGAATCGAAGGAAACCAGCATATCATTGTAGCAGTTAAGGCGCAGAATCATTTCGGCGAATCTGCGGTACAGATCCTGCAGTCTTCCCGGCTGGCGGAAATATGCGTCCACAGCGAAGTACTGTCCGTCTGAATCAGCCGGCACCTGCTCAGGCAGGATG
>JBGUIG010000004.1:0-7778 GCA_045112795.1 Anaerovoracaceae bacterium
CGCATATACTTTGAAGGACTGTTTCCGGATGCGGATATCAGTTACAGAGCTGACAACAGCCTGAGCAATGGACAGTTTTCCGTTGTGCTGAACGACTGAGTATATTCCGGACGATTAATTCTGCTTGCCTGAATGAGCAAGGTGGGACTGGATCTTGACTTTGATTACATCAAAAACAACATCATTGAGACCGCTGTTCAGTACGATGTCTGCGAGATATTTGGTAGGCTCGACATATATGTAATGCATTGGCTTGACTGTAGTAAGGTACTGCAGTGCTATACCTTCGACATCTCTGCCTCTTTCCTTGACATCGCGGATAACACGGCGAAGGATTCTCTCATCAGCATCAGCCTCAACATAGATCTTGATGTCCAGCAGATTTCTGAGCTCTTCATTCTGCAGCACCATGATTCCCTCGACAATGATTACATCGGAAGGATTGATGGTGACTGTCTCATCGCTCCGGTTGTGGATGGTGTAATCATATACCGGACATTCAACACTTTCACCATTTCTGAGCTTTTTCAGATGATCGATGAACAGATCTGTCTCAAAAGCATCCGGATGATCGTAGTTGATAAGTTTACGCTCTTCAAAAGGAATGTCATCATGACGCTTGTAATAGTTGTCGTAATAGATGACGGAAACCTTGTCTCCGAATTCCGCTTTGATTCTGTTGGTAAAAGTCGATTTTCCGGATCCTGTACCTCCGGCTACTCCTATAATCAGGCAACTCATTGATACTTACCTCACTTTTATTAAGAATCTATGTCAATATTATAACATAGATTGTAAAAGTCACCGCTTTTTTTCCCACATCATTATTGCTATAATAGTTAGGCTGACCTTATAATATGCTCCGGGCATGCCGGGGCAGACGGCAGCGGAATAGTTCACAGAACGGGAGCGTTAATAATGATATATGACAACATTCTTCAGGCGATCGGCAATACACCGATGATCCGCCTGAATCATGTAAATAAACCGGGAAATGCACAGGTTCTGGTCAAGTTCGAAGGCCTCAACGTCGGAGGATCCATCAAAACACGTACAGCCTGGAACATGATCAAGGAAGCCGAGCATGCAGGCAAGATCGGCCCGGACACAATAATCGTTGAACCTACTAGCGGAAATCAGGGAATAGGACTTGCTCTTGTCGGAGCCGTCAAAGGCTATCGCACCATAATAGTCATGCCGGATTCTGTAAGCGAGGAAAGGCGCAAACTGGTCCGTCATTACGGAGCTGAAGTCGTGCTGATCCACGATGACGGAGATATCGGAAAGTGCATCGAGGAATGTCTTCATACAGCACTGAGAATGCAGGATGAAGACCCTAACGTATTTGTACCTCAGCAGTTCAGCAATCCTGACAACAACGCTGCTCAGAGGAAATATACAGCACATGAGATCATCAGGCAGGTTGACGGACCGATCCACGGATTCTGCTCAGGCATCGGCACCGGAGGTACGATTACAGGAATCGGAGAGATACTCAGAGACTATTATCCTGACATTGAGATCTGGGCTGCTGAGCCTGAGGACGCTGCTATTCTTGCAGGAGGCAGCATAGGAACACACGTGCAGATGGGTATCGGCGACGGACTTATTCCTGACAATCTCAATACCGAAGTATACGACAATACATGCATAGTACCTGACGACAATGCTCTGGATATGGCCAAGAGACTGGCCAAGGAAGAGGGCATCATGTGCGGTATCTCATCGGGCACCAACGTGGTTGCTGCGCTGATGCTTGCTGAAAAGCTGGGCAAAGGCAAAACTGTCGTAACGGTTCTGCCTGATACGGCCGAGAGATACTTCTCAACACCGCTCTTTGAAGGCGAATAATCATTATGCTATTGCGGATGGTGAAGATTCATGCGTTAAGAGAAATTAATAAGATATAAAGGGGACAAAACCAATGAAAATAGCTGTAACTTATGACAACGGAAATGTATTTCAGCACTTCGGAAGAACAGAATCTTTCAAGATCTACAATGTAGAAGACGGCAAGGTCGTTTCATCTGAAGTCATGAGCTCAAATGGTGTCGGACATGAGGCTCTTGCGTGGCTTCTCAAGGATAACACTGTAGACGTGCTTATCTGCGGCGGAATGGGCCAGGGTGCTCAGGACGCACTTTCTGAGGCAGGCATCGAAGTATGCGCAGGAGCAGAAGGCGACACTGATGCTGCTGTTGAAGCATACCTCAGAGGCGAGCTTGTTAACACAGGTGTTAACTGTGATCATCATCATGAAGGACATGAGCATCATCACGATCATGATCATGAAGAAGCCGGCTGCGGCGGATGCGCTGATCAGGGCGGATGTGCAGGCTGCCCTGGATGCGGAGAACCTCAGTATCTCTTCGAATCCAAGAACACAGGAAAGACCGTTAAAGTTCATTACAAGGGAACATTTGACGATGGTGAACAGTTCGATTCTTCATATGACAGAGGCGAGCCTCTCGAGTTCGTATGCGGCGCAGGCATGATGATTCCTGGCTTCGACTTTGCAGTAGGAAGCATGGAAGTAGGTGAAGTAGTAGATGTTCATCTGGAACCTGAGGACGCATATGGTATGCCAAGACCTGAGATGATCATCACTGTAGAGCAGGCAGGCGTACAGGGCGCAGAAGACCTCAGCATCGGAGACAAGATCCTCCTGCAGGATCAGCTCGGAAGACCTTTCCCTGCACTCGTAACTGCTCTTGAGAACGGCATGATTACTTTTGACTGCAACCACGAGATGGCAGGCAAATCCCTCAACTTCAGAATCGAGCTTCTCGAAGCAAATTAGGGCAATTAAATTAACCATTGATCCGAAAAAATGGAAATCAAGTTTCATCCGATTCAGCACTTCAAAACAATAACCGAACACCGCAATCTGGTGTGCAAGTACTGTCTGAAAGTAGGACTCATAAGACAGGGGCTTTTGCATGACCTCACCAAATATGCGCCGGTTGAGTTTCTGCGGGGTGCCAGGTACTATCAGGGCAACAGGAGCCCTAATGACGCCGAGAGGAGACAAAACGGAGTTTCATTAGCCTGGATGCATCACAAGGGACGCAACAAACACCACTTCGAGTACTGGATAGACTATCTGATCAATGAAGACGGCAGTGTAGGATTTGGAGGCAACAAAATGCCAAAACAGTATGTTGCCGAGATGTTCTGCGACAGGGTAGCCGCTTGCAGGATATACAACGGTGATAAGTATACAGATTCTATGGCTTATGACTATTTCAACAGGGCCAGAAAATGGACTATGATGCACCCTGACACTTCAGCGGCTCTGGAGAAGATGCTTGAAGTGCTGAAAGACGAAGGGGAAGAGGCGGCCATTAAATATGTCCGCTGGTGGCTCAGACACGGAGAATACTGAATAGACGCAAAAAACCGCTTCAAATGAAGCGGTTTTTTAAAGGTTTAGATTTTAAGAGGGAAATTTAAGGTTGTTAGTATATTTATGGTAGTTGGTTTATTTCATCTTGCATCCGACAATTAGCCTTCAATCATGATTGTCTTCTTCTCAGGAATCTCAGGCTCTTTCTCCTTAGGGAAGGTGAGGCTGAGTACGCCGTCTTCGAACTTAGCCCTGACATCATTTTCATTGAGACCGTCGCCTACATAGAAGCTTCTCTGCATAGCGCCTGAGAATCTCTCCTGACGGAGCATCTTGCCCTTGGAGTCCTTCTCGTCTTCATTTACTGTCTTAGCTGCGCCGACGATCAGATAACCGTTGTCAAGTGTGAGAGAAATCTCATCCTTCTTGAATCCAGGCAGATCGATGTCGAGTTCATAGTTGCCTTCATTCTCACGAACGTCGGTCTTCATCAGGCCGTTAGCATGCTTGCCGTAAAGCTTGCGGTCAGCGCGGTCAAAATCTCTGAATGTAGGAAAATCGAAGAAATCATCAAATAAATCATCTTTAAAAAGTGTTGGATAGAACATAGTGTAGCCTCCTTATATGTAAATGTTATTTTGAACTTTTTCAATGTCCTCATCGGGACAAGTATGTTATAGCACTTTTGTTAGCACTCGTCAATAGCGAGTGCTAACATTTTTAAAAAATTTTTTGATTTGTGATTTTGATGTGAAAAGCAGAGCCTATTGCATCCTTTCGTGTTATAATAATTTGAATTTTTATGGTTAACTTATACATCTATCATACTGGTATTGTCAGGGAGGCATTAGGATATGAATATCACTTTTATCGGTGCAACACATGAAGTAACCGGTTCATGTACTTTACTTCAGGTAAACGGCAAATCAATAATAGTAGACTGCGGAATGGAGCAGGGTGCCGATATATTTGAAAACATTGAAATTCCGGTTGCTCCTTCAGACATAGATGCCATTGTGTGCACACATGCTCACATCGATCATACAGGTAAGATTCCTTTCCTGGTTGCAAACGGATACAAAGGTCCGATCTATTCGACAGTTGCAACCAAGCAGCTTTGCGATATTATGCTGATGGACTCTGCACACATACAGGAATTTGAAGCTCAGTGGAGAAACCGCAAGAATGAGAGAGCTGGCAGAGGAGAGTTTGTTCCTCTGTATACTACTGAAGATGTTCAGAACACTATGAAGCTGTTCTGCACTTCAGGATATGGGACAGAAATCGAGATTTTCGACGGTATTTCAATCAGTTATACAGATGCCGGCCATCTGCTGGGATCATCCAACGTCCTTTTCAGACTTAATGAGAACGGCGTCGAGAAGACACTGCTTTTCTCAGGAGATGTCGGAAATCTTGACAAGCCTCTCATCCCTTCACCGCAGGATCCGCCTCATGCTGATTATGTCGTATGCGAATCAACATACGGTGACAGACTGCACTCTGAGCATCCTGACTACATAGCCGAACTTACAGATGTCATTCAGAGAACACTTGACAGAGGCGGTAATGTAGTAATACCTGCATTTGCTGTAGGCAGAACTCAGGAACTCCTGTACTATCTGAGAATAATCAAAGAAGAGGGCCTGATCAAAAACCACCAGGGTTTCCCTGTATATGTTGACAGCCCGCTTGCAGTTGAGGCTACAAACATATACAGTACTGAGATGTATGAATATTACGACGATGAAGCAATTGAACTTCTCAGAGCCGGAATCAATCCTGTCACATTCCCTGATCTGAAGGTATCTGTCTCAAGCGATGAATCCAAGATGATCAACGCAGACACAACGCCGAAGATCATTATTTCCGCATCAGGCATGTGCGAAGCCGGCAGGATCAGACACCATCTCAAGCACAATCTGTGGAGACCGGAGTGCACAATACTCTTCGTAGGTTATCAGAGTCAGGGCACTGTCGGCGCCAAGCTCCTTGATGGAGATCAGGCTGTTAAGCTGTTCGGCGAGACGATTCAGGTTCAGGCTGAGATCAAGAGAATTGATTCATTCAGCAGCCATGCTGATAAGAAACATCTTCTCGAGTGGATATCCAAGGTCAATCCGGCTGTTCAGATATTCATCAATCACGGAGAAGACGAAGTCGTTGAATCTTTCGCTATGGAAGCAGCCAAACTCACAGGAAAGCCTGCTATCGCACCTTACAGCGGTGACGTATGGAACCTCGCGGACTGCAGCCTTGTATACAAGGCACCTGTTGTACCTGTCATCAGCAAGCAGGCACGCACCGCTCCGACTGAGTCACCGGCTCTCGGACACAAGGTCACACCATCTACAGCCAAGGCAGCTGCTGCATACGAAGACCTCAGGAGAAGCGGTCTCGAGCTAATGAATCTCATCAATAATTCGCAAGGAAAAACAAATAAAGAACTCAAGGCTCTCAGAAAAGAAATAGACAGCCTGTTGAGTAAATACTATAAATAACATTAATTAAAGAGGGAGACTAGTACAGATATAATGGACAACAGACCTATAGGATTTTTCGATTCCGGACTCGGAGGACTCACATCCGTTTACGAGCTTCACAAAAGGCTTCCGGAAGAGAAAGTCATATATTACGGCGATACAGCGCGGACACCGTACGGATCAAAATCGCCTGAGACAATCAGGCGCTTTGCCACACAGATCGTTGATTATCTTGTATCCAAAGATACCAAGATGATCATTATCGCCTGCAATACTGTCACTTCGTGGGCTCTTGACTCACTCAGGGAGAAGCATCCTGAAATACCGATTCTCGGAGTAATAGGGCCGACGGTCAGACGTGTTGTAAGAGACGGATGCAGGAATGTAGGTGTCATTGCTACCAAAGCCACAATCAACAGTGACGTATATGGCAGAAGTCTCAAGGACCTGAATCCCGACATTGAAGTCCACAGTCTCGCGTGTCCGGCAATAGTTCCTCTTATCGAAGAGGGCTTTACCGACAGTGAGATCATGGAGCTGACGGTAAGACACTACATGGACAGTTTCGTCCGTGAGACGGGAATTCAGGACCTTATTCTCGGATGCACACATTATCCGCTGATATCTGAACATCTGAAGAAACACTATCCGGATGTTAAATTATACAGCTCGTCCGCTGAGGTAATCAGTGAAGCGGCAGGACTCCTGAAAGAAAAGGATATGCTTGCACACGGATCTGATCTTCAGGACAGATATTATGCAAGCGACTTGTCAGAAAACTTCATAGCGATGACAGATTTGCTGTTTGCAGGGACTGATTTCAGAGTAAAACTCAAAAGTTTAGAGGATTAGCACAAAAATAACCCGAAAACAAAACTAAAACTTGAAGATTAGCAGCTTTTCTTGTACAATCAATAAGCTGTGCGTATTATGCCAATAATACAAAACTTCAGTCAGGAGATTTTATGGAAACAGAATTCAAGTTCAGGCTCAATGATACATCAGTTTTCGACAGAATCGTTGAGAACGCTGAGATTAACAAGATGGGTATTGATGCTGTTGAGACAATCGATATGCACGCATCCTATTTTGATACACCCGAGCAGGATTTCAGAAAGACTGGCATTGCTTACCGCATACGTCAGGAAGATGAGAGGATCACTGCTACGATAAAATGGGACGTCGAGGTCAATGAAGGCCTTCACAGACGTGAGGAATTCAACCTCGTAGTCAATGACGAGAGGTTTGCTGAAAACCCTGATATCGGAATATTCATTTCAAGTGATGCTTATGATGTCCTGTTTGATGCAGCCGGAGACAAGAAGCTTGTCAAAACTATCAGCATGGACTACACAAGAAAACAGTTCAAGGTAGATACAGGCAAGTCAATAAGCTGCATTTCTGTGGATGAAGGCACACTGCATCACATCGACGGATATGATGTACCGGTTTGCGAACTGGAAGTTGAGTGGTATTACGGGGATGAAGAAGACTTTATCGCACTCGCAAATCTGATCAGAACGAAGTACGGACTCGAATATGAGAACAAATCCAAGCTCCAGAGAGCAACAGGATGCTGATCTCATAGTGACGTACATCAATAAGATATTAATAACAATTATTATAACGGAGGAACAATTCAAATGAAGGCAACACAGATTTCAAAAGAAAACGGAATCGTAAAATTCAACATCGAGTTTTCACCAGAAGAGTGGAGCGATGCTGTAAACAAAGCGTATCTTGATAACAGAAGCAAGTTTTCTGTAGACGGATTCCGTAAGGGCAAAGCACCAAGAAAAATCATCGAGAACTATTACGGACATGACGTCTTCTGGGATGAGGCACTGAACAACCTGCTTGACAAGGGTTACTATGATGCAATCAAGGAGATGGATCTTGAGGTAGTTGCTCAGCCTTCACTTGAAGCTCCTGAGATCAAGAAGGGCGAA
>JBGUIG010000005.1:0-32418 GCA_045112795.1 Anaerovoracaceae bacterium
GAGGGGGTTCGACTTAGCAACAAGGAGGGACCCGCGCGAAGCGTGGGAGGATCCCTTATTGCAATACCACTCCCCCCATCAGCTCCATTTTTCAGGACTTTCGGGTAAAACCGGAAGTCTTTTGTTTTTCTATGTATTTTTGGAAAACGTTGAAATTCCAATATGTTGAGCCACTTCGCAAAAACAAATAGACGTTCGCAAAAGCAAATATAATCAATAGTTTCCTCTCAAATTAAGAGAAAAATTGAGGAGTATCCCACTATATACGGGGGAGACGAAGATTTTCTTCCCCGGAAGGATATCTGCAAAAAACAGGATCTTCGATTCCTACCATGTGAAGGGGAATTGTTTACTTAATCAGATACGAAATTAAGGAGTGCCTGTTTACAGCAATAATAACAGCGGTATTTTGGAAGTAAACCATGCGATTTTAAGTAAAGCACGATTCGCACAATTGCAGATCGCGTTCTTTTTATTTACGATGAACTTGAAAACTAAAACTGTTTTGTAATGGAGGTGACTGTGATGATCAATCCGAAATATAGATTTACTCATGATGAAGTAAGGATCATAGTCCTCGCTCTGATAGAGCTCAAGAACCAGCTCCTGGCTGAAGGTAGGTATACCGATGCGGTCGATGAGCTGCTCGTAAGATTTGTAGACTGATAATGATCCTTTTCCGGCTTCCGAATTTACATGGCTCTGTACACAGGGTGCAGAGCCACTTATTATGTCCGGAACACGGAGAAAGGAATAAAAGATGATCAATAAAAAGGAAAACGAAAAAACCAGGGAAGAAATGGCGGAATGCGCCTGCTCGATGATAGATGTCATAGCAAAGATAGTAGCCGCAGACTTTGATGAATCGGGAGAGTTCGAGTATGATGCGCCGCATACAGCATTCCTTTGTGACCTTATCTTTAAGATGTATGAAAGAGAAGAGTACAAGGAAGCGATGGAGGTGCTGGCTATGTCATTCATGATGCTCGGTATGGAAGATACCACCGGACTGATGGCAGTTGCTGCAGCAGGATACTCTGATGAGAACGGCAGATTTTTTCTCAATAGATTCTTCGAGTATTCTGCTATATGCGATATCTATGAGAAGGGCCTTCAGATGTATTTGTACTATGGATGGAGTATATCTTGATTTTTTCAGGAGGATGCCGGAGATAGTAGAACCGGTACTTATGCATGAACTGGGACATTTCGTAAATGGAGACTGGGATCCTGTGGCACAAAAGAAAACTTCCAAGCAGGTATATCAAGAAAGGCTCATGCTCAATATGGTTGGCCTAGTCCCGGAGGAAGAGTTGAAAGCTGATCGATTTGCTGCTGATTCAGTAGGGGTTGAGAAGACTATAAATGCTTTACGGTTACTGAAAAAAGAGAGAGAGAAGAAAAAAGAAGAGGGAACAGAACTAGCTATAAAAGAATTTGGATTGAGAATACAGGCTTTAGAAAAACTGAGGAATGAAAATATAGCGATCTTCTATAAGAAGAATAAGGAAAAAGTATCCTTATAGTCCAACTCTGGATATGTATCATAGGTTGCTTTAGAGCAAAAAATCATCTGAGCACAGGCGGAATGTTTAAGCTTCCAGCCTGTGCTTTGGTTAATGTAATTGTTCGTATTTTCAATTTATGGCGTTTTGTAATTATGTATTATACTTCCCATTTCCGTTAAATTTTCAAAATAACAACCTTTTTTAGGCGGCACTTTATAATCGTTGTCCATACTGATATCTGAGGTGCTTGATACGTCATAGAATTCCATATACCAGTCTTCGTAATAATCCGGATAAAATGGGCGGGAGTAATGATCGGCTTCCCACCAGCCGGCCAAAACAGTACCATCAGTAAACACCATTTTCCCAGGGCCTAATCGTAATCCTGCTGCCCAGTATCCGTCGTATCTTGTCCCATCTGGCCATATATAGGTGCCTTTCCCGCTCCTTGCTCCGTAGCTTATATTACATGAATACTGTCTCCCATCCTTGTGGAAAAAAGTTCCATATCCGTCTAAAAAGCCACAATAGAAACCTCCTTTGAATACTGTTCCGTCATCCCACTCACAACAACCTTCACCATGTGGGCATCCCCATAACAAGGTACCACTATAGGAAATAACGTTCCCTCCTGGGTCAATGCATGAAAGATTGTTTTTGTAATCTACAGCACTCGAGATAGCATCAAGTGTACTGAAGAATTGAGCAACTCTCTCTGAACTACGGTTTTTTATTTCTAAAAGTTCCATATCATCTATTGGATAAATTGGTATTACCAATTTGTGTAAAGGACCCCATATTTCATGTTCATGTTCTCTGTCTTCTTCAAAAACTGTCCTTCCTGCCTGTTCTGCAAGCTCAAAATATAGATCCCTTTGACAACTAATAACATGGTACATCGCATCGATTCTATACTCATCGTACTGTGGATCTTGAGTGATTGCATAGAATGAAGAAACATCATCCTCATCCTCATACTCAGACCAATTATTAGTCATTGCATCGATATAGTTTATTGAAGCTGTTTTTCCTTGACTAAGAATAAATCGAATGACATGATTGAATTGATTTGTATCAAGAAAGTCACGGTTTAAAATTACTTTAAGACAATAATATTGTCCAACTAAATCCGGATATAGACAGTCTATTCGTCTTGTGTTTTCATTCAATAATGCTAGCTGACTAAAAATATATTTCAAGTCATCGATATTGACTCGATTATCATACAGTATGTTTATTAAATCATGTTCCGACGTTCCATCTATGCTTAAACCACCAACACAGTTTGCAATAGCTCGCAATACTTCAACTGATTTTGCTATTAGGAGTTTTTCTCGTACATTTGGTGCATAATCTTCAAGAATAAGAAGCAACTTTCTCTTGTCTATTTCCAATATATAGTCCAGAGTTTCTCTCTGGTTCCAGTCATTGATAATACATCCGTCATATAATGCTTCAGCCATCAACAATGAATACAGTGGCCTTGAATCAGTTATATCCAGCTCCGATAGTTTTGCGAGTATTTTTTCCTGGATCTTGAGGATTTCTTTATAAGCGATTTCCTTTCCCTCTTTTTTTCCGCGAGTCCGTATATAGTTGGAAATGATGATCTTCAGGTACTTATCTTCCAATTTGTCTAAAAAATAATCCGTGATTTTTACTCCATACTTTTTGTAGAAACCGTAGTTCTGATCAGGGTTTGTTTCGTTGGTGGTAGCCAATATCCTGATACGGGAGTCTTCGAGAGCTTTAGATGAAATGATGAACTGTATCAGCCTTTTGAATATGTCCTTGCAGAACTGGATATCATCTATGACGATAAAAACATTGCCTTCGATATTCTGCAGCTTTTCAATCACGATATCCGGATCACAGGATATCCTGTCGATCCATAATACATTCCAGTCCTTTTTTCTGTATTCCCGGAACAACTCATACGCAAGCTTGCTCTTGCCGACACCAGACTCTCCGGAGATGAATGTTGTGATGATCCTGCCGTTACCTGCCAGGATGCGTTGGATAGCTTTTATTTCGCCGGCTCGGCCTACTATTTTCAGATCGTCCGGATATGCTGAGAAAGAAAAGTAATCCGTATTGTTTTCGAAAAAGTCCGACTTCAACTTTTCCATGTCTTTTATCTTCCCTTTTTCATCACATTCATAGAACCAGTCTTCCAAATAATAACCGCCGTTTGTTTCATCAGCATAATTCCCAATGTTTTTTAGAACACTGCTTACATTGAGTTTTTTAAGCGATTTATTGATGCGGCCTTTCGTATCCTTTGGTGAGCTTGTGCCTACTATTCTTTTGATTTTTGAATAGGAAACAAGAGAGCCTCTGTAGGCAAATAAGAGTTCAAAAAAAACCAGATCAATACCTGTCAAAGGGCAGCTTATAATCTCCTTTGAGCCTAAATATGGAAGGGTAGGATAATTCCGCAGGAGAGCAGTTCCATCAAGGAGTTCAACGTAATATGCATTTGCTCCTTTTATCCTATACAGCTTATCTATATCATCCTCTTTAATGAGATTTTTTCTTTCTTTTGTTTTGTCGCCCATATACTCATCCTTTCGATTCTGGAATAAGATAAGCAGGTTGCTCTGTTCTCAAGAATATTATCACATGCTTTCAGACAGATAGCAAATGCAGTCTCAAGTCAATGATAAACAAAATAAGCCCCATACTTATAATGCAGATTATAAACTGTGCAAATGAAAAACTGTATGCATCGCCCGCTGATATAGCGGGCTTTTTGCAGCAAAAAAGCAGTTATCGCATAAAACAGGGAGTTATCGCAAACGAACAGGATCTGATGCTATTAAACAGACAGGTTTTTTACACTACCCTATATGCAGGAAGAATTAGTACTGATATATGCGGTACATACGACCGCTTGAACGATAGCAGTGTGATTCTTCTTAGAAAATCAGTATATCCACAGTAGAAAGGAGAAGACGATGAATAAGACGAAAATGAAAGTGTTCGTAATGCAGATGGAAAGGTTCATGACTTATGCAGACAATGTCTCGTTTCATATCCGGGCTTTTGGCGAGAGCGGTGGACGGCTGTACGAAAGAACCACAGCAGGGATGATTTTAACGGATTTCTTTTGCGATAGCAATGAGGTTTTTTACTATGGTAAATATCTTCCTTCGGAAGGTTTTTCCTGTTTGTATGAAGCAATTTTTGACGACTGTGAGGAACCTATAAGTCAACCTACAACTCATCCTTCAATTTTAAGCTTTATTTCAGGAACAGACGAGAGCGATATCAAAACGCGTACGCAACATTTGCTCATTAAGTGCGATGAAGGAGTAGTGGTCAATGTATCTGTAAAAGAAGGCGAAAATGAAGATGTAATTATCAACACCTTCATAGAAGGGAAATGGGAAGAGGATATTGAGCGGCTATTTGGGAGAGCGCTTGATGACAAAGTAGAGATACCTATCTCAATGTTGGAAAGCTTAGCCGTAGACTAATGCCTGCGCTCTTGAGATGAAACTATCTTCATAGTATTGGTGTGATGCAAGCTGAGCTATCTAGGCTATACGGGCGAAAGGAGATCAACATGAGGATCTATGACACAACGATCGGAAACAATACATTATTCCGGAGGATACTGGCATTTTTGACCGGTAAGGGGGAGCCCTCAGGAACCAGCGATGCGGCCGTGGCTGTCACAAAAGAACTTGATGCCCTCTGGGAAATGCTCAGGGAGCAGGCAGAAAATGATGAATACTCCAAGGCAATGTGCAAGACGAGCATAGCAGAGTCCTTCAGAACGATGAAGAGAAAATATACGGATGAACAGCTTGATGGTGTGTACGCATGGCCCAGATATGTGAAAGTTGCGATTCACAGCAGTTGTGATCCGATAGAAGACCTTGTCGACTATGTCAAGGAAGACAACTATATATTCCTGACCAAGAGGCTTTCAGATCTTTCTCGCTCTGTATACAAGAAAGAAGATGGGCCTCTGATACAGAACATGGACAACTTCTCAGAGGCGGTCTACCTTCATATTCTGCATTATGTTGATCCGTATGATGTCCCTTCACTTCTTGCATTGGGAAAAATGGCCCAGAACAGAGGCGAGTATGAGTTGGCAAGGGTGTGGTTCTCAAAAGTGACAGAAACAGAGAAGCCCTTCAATGGGGTCACATCCCTTATCGCCTGCTATGAGCGTGAAGTCAAAGACTATCTATCGGGTAATAAAGGAGATCACCTCTCTGACATCGAGATCAGGGAACGTGTGGGAGAACTGAACAGGCTACTGTGCGCCGAATATGAAAGATGGTGCAGGATCATGGAAAAGCATATCAGATGCTCTGATGGCGTGGAGGATCAGTATAAGAAGGATTATGTGTCTCTTGTTACCGGGTACGCAAGATTTGAAAGGAACAGAGGTCACTGCGATAAGGCTTTCAGATTACTGGATAAAATCCCGGAGCAGTATCCGGATATGCATAGAGTATATTCCGAACAGGCCATGATCTATCAGTTTAGACCATATGAGAACCCCCTCTACGATCTTGACAAGGCGATCGAAACGTTCAATAAAGCAGATGCCGCTGTCTTCGATGCAGGGAATACCACCACGGTCAGTGTGAAGGGAAGAAAGAGCATACTTATGCCGCTGGCAAACGCATATTTTCAGTCCGGAAGGTATGAGGAAGCCGCTGACGTGTGCGAAAGGGTACTCGGGATAGACAGTATGGAAGAAAGAGCGATCAACCTCAAGAAGCGTATTGAGTGTATTGCATGATCGCCAAATATATGGATTTCGCAAGATATCGGCAGTTATCGCAATCTATAACACAAAATTCTACAGAACGGGCGTCAGATAATCGATAAACTTTAGGCATAGAGAAACAGAGATGCTTAAGATGTGAAAAAGCATTTATGAGCGGCATGGGATGGAGCGATGATGTGCATCCCCCCTAAGTATCAATAATCGTAAACATACATTCCATGCCGCGCCCCTCCTTATTTAAGATATCTCCACCGCATTGACGGTGAAGGATATATAAACAGCCACTGGGACCTATCAACCTAGAGGCAAACAGAAGCTTCTGATAGAACGGACAGTTATCGTTAATGGATGCAGATAATGCGTGGTTCGGGTGAGCCAGTATAACAACACCTTTACACAGCAACTGCGAATGAAACGCTTATTACATGAACCAAGACAGGAGGCAACAATGTTTGATAACAACGAAGAAAGAGCTATTGAAGCTGATAATGGAACATTTGATATCACGCTTCTTAACAAAGTGACCGGAACAACACTTGAGGATGTACCGGTCCTGAAGGCCAACACAATGAAACAGATCCTCAAAACATATGCTGTCGATATCGGAATAGACATTAACGACAGCAAGATCATTTTTGAGAACAAACGTACTGGTAAATCTACAAGCGACAGCAGTGAGACCGTCAAGGCTCTTGAACTGGAGAACGGCGATATCCTTGCGATTAGTGATAACTGCGGGGTGGCATAGGTCATGGTGACCGAAATGATATCGATCCTTATAACTGTAGGTGTTGCTTGTGCTGTTGGGTGGCTGATAAAGACTTGCGTCATTGATGCGCATAAGGCAGATGATGGAGAGCCGCCGCAGATCCCACGAAGAAATGTGAGGGCAAATAGATTTTCATCCGCTGAACGAGACCGGACTCAGGTAAGTATAGGTAAAGAAATACCGCCTCTGCCCAGACGAACACAGCATAGCGGTCCACGAGATATGCCTGCATCACCACGAAGAGTACTGGTATCAGGAACAAAGGGGCTGAGGCCGGAACAGTTTCCCTGCTGTCCATATTGCAAGCAAAGAAACTATGTCGGTGCTGAACAGCTCATATTCTGGGACAGCGGTGCAAATTGCTACCGCTGTTCCAGAGGTCACAGGTTTAAGAAAAACGGAATGATTCTTTAATTTTGAGAGGGAACAGATATGGGAAAAACACTCTATAATGCGATGAAACTATCGGAATACAGACCGCTGTTCCACGACAGGAAGGTCCTGATAATAGGAGCAGGGGCTGTTGGGACTTACCTGATGGAATACCTTGCAAAAGTGGGCCTTTCCCCTGATGCTGTCGATTTTGACAGTTTCACCCTTGAAAATGCAGCTAAACACAGTTGCCTTGTACGGACGCCTGAAGATGCAGGCAGGAACAAGGCTGTCTGTATATCTGCGCGAGTACAGCCCCTCTTAGATGAAGGCTGTTCGTCTAACGGCATAGACTGCGATCTTTGCATGCTTGGACCCGAAGCATTTTCAGACTATGAATATGTGATCGTAGCTGTCGACAATTTCGATGCTAAAGTGCTTCTGAATGAGTTGGTAAGACAGCTTCCCGAGGACCGTAGACCGATGATAATCATGGATGGAACCCACGACGAGATGGCACAAAGTGTTATCATGGACAATTCTGAATTCTGTATCAGGTGCCTGATAGATGAAAAATGGATGAAGGATTCAAGCATTCGGACATCATGCACAGGACCACAGATAAGACATATCGATGGTGTCCCTGAGATCGTAAGAACGTCTAACCTTGCAAGTTCTATGGCGGCCCATTTAAGCGCTGAGCAGCTTAGAGGACATGTCATAGGAGCGCAGGATCTGATGAACCGAAGAATGACATATACTGCATTCCCTAATCTGGAGCTGAGTTCATCGCATCCTATGCGTAAGAAGAATTGCATTGGCTGCCGAGTAGGGCCGCCGGAGCATATCGAGTGGCTTGATGGGAACATCCTGGAGACTTCGCTGAGAGAGACGATGCTCCGGATATCGGAAAGATTAGGCACACAGGATTATGAGATATCTGTACACCGACTGGATTACAGAAAAGTAGTTCATGCAGGGTTTGTAACATATGCGACCTGCAGATCATGCTGTAAGCCGATAAAAGTGATGAAACATGAGGGTAGGTTGTTCTATGGAGATCTTCTTTGCGCGGAGTGTTCCTCTGACAGCAGAAGTGAATCCAGGGATGACAGTGATCATCATAGCGAGATCCTTTATGCATTCACGAAAGACTGTGCGGAAGAGATACAGGATATGAACATGTATGATCTTGGGTTTCCTCTCGGGGCACATATCGAGGTGATTCAGCGCAATGGAGCATTGGATTTCCTGGATGAGGATAAAGTGGTCAAAACGATTTTTGCCTTTAGGGATGACCATACCCAGATGCATGTAATTAACAAACTATAGAAAGGAGTCTGAAATGAGCTATTCAGGAATTTATACAGACGAAACCGGTGTAGAAAAAACCATACAGATCACAAACGATGACTCTGTCGAAGCGATGAAAAATGACTACGAAGAGATGATCAGAAAGTATGACCCACGCCGTGTAAGAATTATTCGCGTCCAGACAAATCCCGGCGAGGCTATGCATCTTAAGGTGACAGTATTGGCACCTTCACATTATCTGACTTCACATGACGATACAGAGCCAAAGGCTTGTACATCCATGACGGTAGATATAGTCTGCTACCCGGGCTATCCGCTGAGAAGTATAAGTGCATTTTATTCAGGTGATCATTTCCTTGCAAGCCCAAATGTGTTCAGGTCCGGAGCAGCATGCATAGATCTTTGGATACCGATGAAAAGCTCTTTGGTAATGGTGACAGATAAACTTTGCCGGGACATTTTGCATGACCCGCAAGTCTCTCGGTACGATAGCATAGCGAATCCATATATGGTGCAGTGGCACAAGGACGGTGTTGCAACTGGCCGTTTCCCTACTATTGATCCCCGAGAGCTATATATGCCTGAACTACCAGCACTGCCACCGAGAAGAAAAACAGACAGGAAAAAAAACGTACCACCATTGCCTAAAAGAAGAGAAAGGAGGGCGCTGTGACAGAAAATAATACACCTATGCCGGAAAGGCCAATGAAGAAACAAAGGATATATCCGAAATGTACATGGGAGAAAATAACTCAGACTATCAAAGAAAAATGCGGTACATTCATTGTCGAGATATACGGCGATGGTCCCAACCGGGTGATCATATTGCCCGAAGCAACTCAGGAACTCAAAACGATGACCACATTTGGAAGAAGGTCACCTTTGAACCTGAAAGAGCAGAAATTTGTTGGATATGGTCATTTCATAGAGGATGAAAATGGCAACTTTGTTACAATAGTTAAGCATTTTATAGAGATACAGACTATGAATAGAAGTGCGGTCGGAGCATCAAATCTTGGTCCGAATGGCGAGAACAATCCCGGGCTCGACTTTCTGCAGTATCATCGTGAAGAGTTCCTGGCCCATGAAGCGGAGTTCAATACGGACTTGAACGGTCATGTCATAGATCCGTTCATGTCCCTGTGTGGACCGTCAGAGTATGTTCTTGAAGGGCACACTCATCCTGACCTGGGAGTGTTCTTCAGTGACACTGATAAAAGAAGCGGTGCTACGAGGGCAGCATCAAGTCCTATAGTGATCTTCGTTTGTGATCCGGTAAGAAAGCAGATGCTTGGAAGGATCGGCAAAGACTTCAACAAAGCCAGAGTGATCGTTTACGAGCGAACGAGCAAGAACTGCAGTGATGAAGACTATTACAGAGATCTGAGACAGCCCGTGGAAGGAATAGTCCGTTTAACCAATGATTGCATTCATTCCCTGGGGGTTGAAGGACGAGTAAAACTCAGGACAAAGCTAAACGGAAAGGCATATTTGAAAATATGGCTAAAGTATCCGAAGCCGTAAGTGGGCATACGACAGCAAATAGGATCCTGAAGCAGCCTGGCTCAGATTTCTATCGTGAGAGACTCACTTTGCAGGGCAAGTCATTTTATGACTGCATGCATGCTCAGTTGATAAGAGGGGACTGGTCAGGGAAAACAGCAGTAACCATTATCAGCAGACTGCATGCAGTCTCTGACTGCTTTGATGCATATAAGGCAGTCAGAAATGATCATCCGGAATACTTCTTTTTAGGAAACTCCTGTGATTTCTCATATTCAAAAAAACGGGGTGAAATCAGGTATCAGATATTGTATTCCAAAGTGACAATAGAAAAGATCACGAAAAGGCTCAGAGAAACAATATATGAGACCGTCAAGGGTACCGCATATATGTCTTTGATAGATAAAGAAATAACGGTATATGAAAGGCTTGCAAGAAGTAAAAAGTACGACCACCTTGATGATATAAACAGTCACAATATTACTGGGCCGGTGCTCTTTTCCACAGGAGTCTGCGAAGGATATAATGCCCTTCTGTTGCTCTGTTACAGACGTCTAGGGATTTCATGCATAAAAGCAGAGGGTAAAACCGCGGAAGATGATGGCCACTGCTGGACGATAGCATGGATCAACGGACAGCCTGTCCATTGTGATGTTACATGGGATAGGGCGGACAGCGGTATAGTGTGGTTTGACTATTTCAATCTATCTGACCGCCAGATATCTAAGGATCACAAAATCCTTGATAGAAGCTTTTATCCAGCATGTAAAGAAGAAAGCCTGACGTACTATAAATACCGCTCTTTATTCATTGGGTCATTTTCTGGCCTATGCAAATACTTGAAGAATGCCGATATTAAGGATTCACCGATATTATTACAGTTGGATTACGAAGAAGCAGGTACCGATTACCTTACATCTGTAAACAAGGCTATCAGAATTGTTGGAGGCATGAATTCGTGGAAGATTCAGTTTAATCCACAGACTAAAAATGTGATGATAATGGGATCATAGATTGGAGAAGAATAGAGTGTTTTACTTTTTGGATAACAGTGATCATTGTAGATTCAACAGACATAGTACTCCGGTAAAACTAAGCATATTCCAGAAAGCTGTTCGAAGAACCGATAAAATAAGCTATAGAGATAAGCTTATTGTTCAGGCTTTTCTGGAAATATACGGAGACTTTAATGAGTATGGACCATTCAAAATAACCGGCGAGAAGAGTAATCACCGGTTATTTTATAAACTATACTATGATCATAAACTTGTTCTTGAAATTCAGAAATCAGATGACGAAATATGCATTTACTATATGCGCACAAATAATTACACGTGGGCAGAGGAACTGTGCGAAATAGCTAACGCACATGCAGAACTCGAAGGAGAGGTAAAAGAACGAATTAATCATCTGTGATGTCTTCAATTTGCGTTTTAATCAAGGTGCCATTCTTGTCTCTGGCTAAACTAACAATCCACTTATGCCCATCTTTTCTAATTGGCTTTCGCTCTTTTTGCATAGGATTTGAGTAATTGTCGATAATACTTCCCCTAAGGAATAATGTTTTAGATACAAAACCATCTGTACCATCTGGAAGAGAAACCATCTTCGAATCGGCATCATCGGGTATGTTAACAAAGCCGTATGCGGAATATTCCTTAAAAAGTTCGGGACGATAAGTTACTTCGCGCGGAAGTCGGTATTTTGTATCATCAACTTTATCTGGTTCGGTGTAGCTGTATAAATCATCAACCCAAAGGCCATGCAGCACAGTTCCGCCCGGATACTGCATTTTTCCCATACCGTATCTACAACCATTTTTCCATTCACCTGTATATTTAGCGCCATCTGCCCATATGTATGTACCGGTGCCTTCTCGACAACAATAATCAGAAATAAGGCTATCGCTATAATCATCAATAGCATTTATATTACAACAGTATTTTCTTCCGTCAGGATGAATAAAAGTGATGTTTCCATAAGGTGAACCAAAATAGAATTCACCTTTACATGTTGTTCCATCATTCCATGTAGCTACACCTTTTCCATGCGGTATATCCCATATAGTTTCACCTCTATATGACTGAATGGAATCGGTCGGTTCAATGCTCTCCAAATTTGTTGTTAATATTGAATCTTCTGAAACAGCATAAAGCGATGAAAAATGCGTGGCTACTTTATGGGCAATCTCTTCAACTAATGATTTGTGTAACTGACTGAGCGTGTTAGTAGTATCTATTATTTCGTATATTAGTCCATCGTAGATATATGCATTGAATACGGTTGAGGATGAATTTGTGCCCTTATTTTCAGAGATATCTTTGAAAGTGGCTGGCTTAGATAGTAGTAACACTTCATTATCGATGACCGCTATATAGTCCTCAAATGCTGAATCCGTATCTACAGAGATAGGTTGCTGAATATTGCCGTAGAATGCATCCGCTAAAATAAGCAGAGAATCAAATCTTTTGCAATTCTTAACGGTATCAGACGAATTATCTTGTAAGTTATCAATAATAGAATTAAGAAAGACGATAGAATATGCCCCTGCTTCTGATAGAACAAACTGAATAACTCTGTTGAACTGTCTTGTTGTGAGAATGTTAGAGTCAAGAAGCACTTGGAGGCAATATGCATAACCAATTATATCTGGGAAAACACCGGATATGATATAGTTGTGTTGTAATGAAAGATTGCAAAAAATGGTTTTAATGGTATTGAACTGACGTCTCTCAATATATAGTTCGTTCATTAATCCTGATTCAAATAATGCATCCAAACTAACACCGCCAGTAAGTGTTGCAATCATTCGTATTATTCTTGAGATATTCATATATGAATCAGACTCTTCGATAATAGATAATGACTCAATCGCAAGTTCGATTTTTCTATTTTCACGATTTATTATATAATCTATAACTTCTTTTGTATCCCAGTTGTCTATATTGCATCCGTCATATAATGATGCAGCCATTAGAAGAGCATACAGTGGCCGAGAATCTCTAATGTGAAGTTCCTGTATTTTCCGAGCTACTATTCCAATGCTACTTTTAATCTCCTTATAATCGACAGAACGCTTTTCAATCTCGCTACGTGTCCTGTAATAGTTTGATACAATGATTCCTAAGTAAGAAGAATGAAGGGTTAACAATTCGTAATTTGTGAATGTTACACCATAATGGCTGTAACGATTGTAGTGCAGTGCGGGATTCTTTTCGCTGGTGGTAATTATGACTCTGATACGAGCGGTTTTGCTAATTTCTGAAGACAAAATGGAGCGCATTAAATTCATAAATAAATCTTGGCAAAACTGAACATCATCAATAACAATAAGGATATTATCTTTAGTTGCTTTCAATTTATCCACAACAATTTCCAGGTCACAGGATATTCTATCGATCCAGAATACATTCCAGCTATCCTCTTTGTACTTGCGAAATATCTCATATGCAAGCTTGCTTTTTCCTATGCCTGATGAGCCAGTAATAGAAGCGATTCTGATTTTGTCTGAGCTAGTTATTATCTTGTCAAATTTAGCAATATCGTCTTCACGTCCGACGATTTTCAGCTGATCCGGATATGCTGAGAAAGAAAAGAAATCCGTATCGCTTTCGAAAAAGTCTGACTGAAGCTTTTCTGTGTCTAATATTTTTCCTGTTTCATCACACTCATAGAACCAGTCTTCCAAATAATAAGCGCCATTTGTTTCTTTGCCATATTTCCCTTGGGTTTTTAGAACATCACCTATTTTAAGTTGCTCAAGCTTTTCCATGACTCTCGATTTAGTACTGTTTATCGATTCTATACCTAGCTCTTCTTTAATTACATCATAGGGAACAAAAAATCCTCTATTGGCAAATAGAAGTCTAAAAAACTTCAGATTATTCTCCTTCAAAGGTTTACTAATAATCTCCTTTGAGTCTGAATATGGAAGTGTAGGATAATTCCGCAAAAGAACAGTTCCATCACGGAGTTCAACGTAATAAGCTTTTGCTCCTTTTATCCTATACAGTTTTTCGATATTATCCTCTTTTTTGAGAGTTGTTTCTTTTTTCGTTTTGCGGCCCATAATCGCATCCTTTCGATTCTGGAATAAGATAAGTAGGTTGCTCTGTTCTCATAATTATTATCACATGCTTTCGGACCTATGGCAAACGATGTATAAATCGAAAAAAACAAAATAAGCTCGATACTTGTGGTATAGATTATAAACTGAGTAAATGAATAACAGTATGCATCGCCCGCTGACATAGCGGGCTTTTTTGCTGCAAAAAAGCAGTTATCGCACAAAACAGGGAGTTATCGCAATTTATAGCACAAGAGTCTACAGACTGGGTGTCAGGCAATCGCTAAAATTTAAATATAGAGAAACAGAAATGCTTCAGACTTGAAAAGCGCATTCATGAGCGGCATGGGATGGAGTAAATCATGTGTTACCCTCCTTTTAATCATATTACTTCATTCTATGCCGCGCCACCCTTTTTCATAGATAAAAATCACTGTGTTATCGGTGTCTAATAGATCGTTATAACTAATGAAGGTTTAAATGTAACAAATGAATAGATAGTGTCAACTGATCTATGAAAACCTAGACAGGCTTACGTCACTCTCGAAAGAACCTTTAAAAGTGAATAAAAGGAGGTAAAAAAATGAAGATCCCACCTATTACTATGAGTCCTTACTATATGGAAGAAGATTCTCCATATACCCAGTACTGCGAATTTCTGAACGGTATCGTTAGGAAAATGGCACAGCATGGTCAAATCCAGTGGGAACCATACTGCACGACTATGACATATCAGGATGTTGATTTCAGGCTGACCTATACGCAGTACGATTCCGGAAACGAGCATTACATTGTAGAAGTTCATCGTAATACTTGGAACAGTATTCCACAGGGCGTGAATCCATTCATGGTAAATGAGGATGGTCCGTGGAACTACGTGTATCAGTATAACAAGAGCCGTAACGTGCTGATGTTCCATATCCCGGGCTCATGGTCAAGTGTTCTTGCTGAATTGAGGAAATGTTAAACGTTGCGAGGATGGCTATGAGGAAGTCTCTTCATCGATATCTGCCGAATGGATATCAGATGAGAGACACCTCATACCCATCATCGGCTGCTTAGCAGGAAAGTTAATGATAAGTAAGGAGGTGAAACATGAAAATACTCAAAGAAGGGTACAGCTCATACGGTCACTGCTGGGTCTCTTGCGAAGGGCCGGCCATGTATTTTGTTTATACGATGGATGGTCAGAGTAAAAACGGACCTTTCAGCACATTTGCTGGCGCTATGGAATTCTATGGGCACTATTGCACCTAGGGATAGAGACGATGAGCAGTAAGCGATAATGATCCCTCCGGGTATTACAGAACTATCGGAAGCTATGGTGCAGTCGATTCAAAAGAAGCTGCACCATAGCAATTTTTATAGGAACCACAGAGAGATCACAACCATGGTACTTTGCCAAAATAGTGAACGATAAGAAAGGATCAGATCATGAATACTGATATCGCATTACAAAGACAGGTCATCCTGAGAAGCATTATCGAATTGCTGCTTGGCTGTGAAGGATCCCCAGATATCAGAGAGGGATATAAGCCTATCTGGGATGATGACTATATCAAGGAGTTTGTCAAACAGATCCCGTTTTACAGGCTCTGGTGGGTACTTCCTGCTAATGACTATATTCACTATGCTGTTGACAGTTACAGCCAGATCTTTTCCAGGTTCGGATCGCCTATCCAGTCATTGACACCTGCAGAAATGCAGTTTATGCGCGATGACCTTGCAGGACGATTTGAAAAAAGGATCAAGACATTTGCCGGTGAAAAACGTCTTGTCTTGAAAGTGTTTGACGAAAACAAAGTCGGATTCAGATGGAAAAGATGTTAGTAACGGTCATTGCCGGAAGACAATAGGCGACAGTGACTCAGGCACTGTCGCCTAAGAGCATCACTTTAAGGAGGCGCGATATGAGTGAGACCAATAGAGAGATATATATAAGCAATGGAATTATAGAAGCACTTAGAAGGCATACAGAAGAAGTAAAAAAGGCTATGCACCAGACCGTCGAGGAGATGGACAAGTATATTGTGGACTTGTTTATCTTTGATTGGGATATGGCTCTGGATACTCTGAACTGGGCAGAAAAGCGGTATGCTAGGGATCATGATGAAGCAATACTCAGAGCCAGATGCAAAGAGGTGATCGATTATCTTGAAACATGCTGGGAAGATTCTTTGACCGGATACACTAAAAATGATGCTGATCTTACTGTCTCACGCATCAACAGCCAGATAAGAAGATATATCTATAGATCAGCGTGTGAGTGTGGATACAGTGGCAACTATATCGACAAGGCTCTTCAGATGATCATACAGAAGGGCGAGATGGAAAGGATCAGAGCATTAGTAAGCCGCCTTAAGATGATCCAGGCATGAGTAGATCAGATGTAGCTTGCAGGCTTGAACAAACTATTAGCTATCCAGGTCAGAGCGGAAGAAGAGGAGGTTGTTATGGAAGCGATAAAAGCGATAATGTTTCTTGAACTTATCAATGAATACTTTACATATATCGATAATACGCTGCAGAAAGGATTGCTTGAAGGGATCGATCCAATCAGAGTTGACATGACAGCTGTCATAGACTATGCAGATAGACTTGCTCATATCAACGGGATAACAGACGACACATATGCCTTTGATCTGGTACACATGTTGTTCTCTTTAGCGACCCAGGCAAATTGCCCAAATGCTTTGATCAAACCGCTATATATCAGAGGTGCGTTTTATTATGAGGTCAGCAATTAGAAGCGATCCCTTAGCGATCCACATATAAAACTATACGGAGGTGATAAAAAAGACATGAAAAAGAGCAATAAAGCAAAACGCGTTAAGCATAGTCATATGTACCCACCGGACCTGTACAAAATGGTCCGGCTGATCTATAAAAGCCACGGTAGATATTGTGTGTCGTCAGCCATACGTTTCCTGCAGGACCACAGGATAGATACGGTCGATGTACTGCATAATGGCTATTCGAAATTGAACTATGTCCGCTGGACTGAATTCTTCTTCTCAAGCATGTACCCACTATCTTTAGCAGAGAGCTGCTGGA
Organism: Anaerovoracaceae bacterium; assembly: GCA_045112795.1. Lineage (GTDB taxonomy): Bacteria > Bacillota > Clostridia > Peptostreptococcales > Anaerovoracaceae > Crickella. The sequence goes on from JBGUIG010000005.1 coordinate 17,340, forward strand.
AAGAACACGAAAAGGATCTGTTCGATATCCTGACACATGCTGAAGAGCTTTTGGAAGATATCTCTAAGACACCGAATACTTACAGCAGAGACCGCAGAGGCAGCAGAGGCAACAGGACCATAGCAGGATATGACCACAGAAGGTCTGACTGTGTCGTGATCAGGCAACACTTCAGTCTCCACTTCGCAGTCATTTACTGGGCGCGCGGAGATGAGTTCCATATGCTGAAAGAGTTTAGGACGATCCTTGAGGACACTAAAGCGAATGTCACTTATCTTCTGAAACAGGAATTTGCAGACATGCTCCTTGTATGCGATAGAAGGTATCCGTCATCTTTCTATGTACACGAAATGAGTTACTGGAGACCTATAGAGTGGTTGTATAGAGAGGCTCAAGGATCGATGATCGAACCGACCTTAGCTATATTTGAAGACTATGTCGAATTCCTGCGTAATTTCCAGCCTGCAGGAAACAAAAAAGTGCATGAGATGCTGCTGTGTGATGCTGAACGTCAGCTCCTAGGCCTATACAAGAAGCTGGAAGTTCTGCTGGAGAATGATCTAGAGGAGCAGAGCGACTCCAGGTCCGAAACATTACAATCGCGGGATCACTACAAAGAAAAAAGAAACCAGCTTATAAACAAGATGCTTGAAGGAGACGAAACGGATGAGCTGCAGACAGAAAGAACGGGGTCTTCAGATTGGTAGGGCTACTGCGATATCTGAGGATGTTTTAGAGGCATTCAAGAAAGATCCACTTGGGTGTACTGCGAGGATCGCAGGTTTCCTTGAAAAATGTTATGGCATTGTAAGCTGCAGAGATTGCCGGCTGCTGGTGCCCGACCATACATGCGGCAAGTGGTGCGGAGAGGACAAAGGCGGGAACCGCTGCCTGCTCAAGCTGAAGACATCCTTTGAAGAGGCACTAAGCGACGATGGTATGTATGACCGTAAAAAATGGTTTTATATCACTTGGGATGAGTATAAGGAAAAACTCAGAAGACTAATAGACATCAATGCCGCTCCGGATCACCCGGGTCGGTAGGTGATGATATCAAGTGGGGGCAGCCATCAAACAGCTGCCCCATGATGAAGGAGATGAGTTATATGTTGATACCTACACTGATAAAAATTGATGCTGTTGACAGGATCGGCAAGAGCATCCTGACAGTCATGATGGCGCTTGTCTCCATGATGACTTCTTACATTTCTTACACGCACACACATGAAATCGGCGGCATGATACTCATGTCGATAACAGCAGCTGAGATAATGATCCTGACGATCATACACAGAAGGGTCTGGATAGAATGCAAGTGCATCCCAATGGGGCAATTTACACTCATCTTCATTATTTCATATATCAGAGCAGTTCCTTTATTTGGATCATTTGGTGCCCTTATATACTACACATTCATGGTAATGCTGGCTGTCGTTTCCGTGGTCAAGATGTTTATGATAGATAACTCAAATGAGAAGGAATGCAGCTTAACTATCAGGATGTGTCTTGCAGTATTTCTGCTGCTGGATATGGGAAATGCACTGACTGGTATAGTCGGTGGATACGGTGGTATCGAAGTAGTCGCCGATTTTCTATCGCATGTTGCTTTATTAGGCGCCATAATGCTCTTGTATCTGCCAGGGTATCTGAATATAAGGCGGATAGTTACTGCTTCTTGTCTATACTTTGGGACAGGGATGGTAATGTTCATGATAATGGATGCAATAGTGAAATCCCTAGGAGCTAACTGCGACCAGCACATAATTTTATGGTCGACATCGGCGTTCATGGCGATGCTGATCACTTTGATATGCAGCGGCAGCGCAAGAGTGCATCCTGATATAGACGATGAATTTGACTATACTCCGAAAGAGAAGCTGCTTAAGACGATAGGCTGGGTCATAAGTGATGCAGAACGATTCAACAGGAGAAAGCTTCTTGAGAGTGCATGTAGACGTAATTTTGCAGCCGAATATACAAATAGATTATATGGCGAATTGGACTGCTTGGAGGACATAGTGATGATCCAGCAAAGACTTGAAGATATCTGGAGATCTATAGAGGAACTCAATGCAGATACCAGGCTGGCGGAACTAAAGATAGAGAAGCTTGAAGAGGAAGGAGCAGACCTGCTTGGCAGACTGAGCATAGTATATGGGCTGGACACAGGTATATCATGCTGCTCCATGGATTTACTGAGAGAGAAAGATGAAGGAGGAATACAATGATGAGTAATAAGAATAAGCAAAATAATGATTTCTGGAAGAGATATCCCCATGTGATCGAACGCTTCTATAAGGCCGCGCTCAGTGATGATTCGTCTCACTCTGTATCAGAGGTGATCAACTTCCTTCTGGACCTTAAAGTCAAGAATGAGAATGATGGAAGAAAAGGCACCGCGAAAATGGATTTCATACGATATACTGACAGGGTGTTCAAGGGCATCTGCTGTCTGTATAAAGTGGATGAGTTTTTTGCTGATTACTCGGATGAGATGTTCGAAATACTCGATTGCGCTGACAAATATCTCCACGATCTGTGTGATTATGATACTGTGTCAAATATGCCGCGAAAAGAGTCCGGTTTTAGGGCTGAGAATGATCTAGTAAACTATATACAATGGATGGAGTACTACCACTTGAATATGTACCTTTATGGATGTGGTAATTTTTATAAGGCTACAGAAAAACTGGACAGACTATTGACTTTTACTAAGATAAATGCCGGATATTTGCTTTCGCAAAAAAAGGATGCCCTGGAATATGCAGAGATTGATTGCTATGGTATAGATGGGTTTCAACTGGAAACTGTATACTGGCAGCCGCTTTACTGGCTCCAGCAAAATGTGGCTTATGACTGGATGACCTTCAATTTGGACGTGTCCGATGAGATCAGGCCTGAAGTACTTTGTGCCTATGAAAACTACATACAGTTCCTGAAAGAAATACCCCTGGAATACTATTCCAGCTTCAAGGCACGTAATAAATTGATTTTTCATGCAGCTGCTGATTTACAGGGAATGCTGGAATGTGCGATGGAACTGATAGAAGATGAAGGCATGATCGAATCTCACACTAAAGGCTATTCTTACGATGAAATGGAGAGAAGAGTAAAAGAACTTGAGGAGCTGAAAGCAGCCTATGGAGAAGATGAATGCACGGATGCAGAGAATATAAGTATAACTAAGGCTGCATCTCGTTATACTGAAAAGGAATGGGAGGAATGCTGGAGAAAGGCTAAGGTGAATTCGAGCGAGAAGAGCAATCGGATCTCTTATAAAGCCTGGGTAGAACCGCTTGAGTTCAGCCATGTTGACCTCGGTAACGGGACCATGTATGTCACCTGTCAATGTCCAGACGAGGATCTTCCTGACCATGTCAGGGAGCATTTTCAGACAATGCTTGATAGCGAAGTCAGGAAGCAGATCCCATATATTAACAGGGTGAAGATCATAGCTAAAGAAGGGCATGAGCAGGGAATATATGATGCATCGGACATCCACGAATCAGAGAACAGCGAAAGTGTATCTTTGAGCAGAAAAGAAAGCCTGCACAAGGAAGAGTCCCTCATCAGAAATGAGGGTTATTATCACAGGACATTTGGACCAATGACCAAAGTCCTGAGGACAAGGATGAGAGAACACCCTGACCTCCCGGTTGTAATTCTGCCTGATGGAGATCCAAGCAATTATAACGGCAATATACGGATCGATCCGGAGTGTGTTATTGGGTATGTACACGATACAGAAGGACATTTCATAGAGAAAGCAATAATAATATGCGTGAACAAGTCGCCGGCAGGTATAAATGATGATCTGTTCATATCAGAAGATGAGATACCGTTTTAGGTGACTATAATACGAGGAGGTCGTAAAGTGAGGACGATCACATTTGAAGCGATAATAAGACTGGTTCCCGAGATAAGGACGCTGGCATTAGCAGGACAATCTGAAACAGTATTATTCGAAGGCAGATCAGATAATTATATGCATGAAATAGATAAAGACATTTACTGGCAGACTGCCGGAGAATTTCTGATCGTCTATATCGAATCGTATGGAAGCGATGACAGCTACAGCTATCGTCTTTACAGATGCTCCGGATATGCCGCATATGACCGCAGAACCGTTTTGGAACCTGACATTGAAAGTGATGACTGCACATGTCTCTTCAATCTTGAGGAATGCTGGGATGAGATAACCTATCTGTATTTATACAATCCTGAAACCTGGTATGAGGATTATAAAAAGACTGTCTCGGGACTGCTAAGTGAAGAATAAGCATATTGGGAAAGCATGGGATGAAATAGACGAGCTTGGTCTCAAATTGCAATAGTTTAAGCCGTATTTTTAAAAAACATGATAAACACGTCAGGTGGCAGGGAAAGTATATTATAATAGTATTCCCTGCCGCTTTGATTAATGGCGCAACACAAAATGGGAAAACGATCACTGACATGAAATATTCATTCTGGGAAGATGCTCTAGAATACCTGAGAGATAACCTGATGCAGATCAGCTACCAGACCTTCATCGAGCCCCTGTATGTACACCATATAGAGAAGGATGAGGGAGTCGTTTATCTTGCCTGGCCACAGAATGATAAGCTGATCAATCATATCAAAAACCGCTATAAAGATTCGATCGAAACAGCTGTCAACCTTACGCTGGATGAAAAAATGAGGGTAGTGATAAAAACGGAACGTGAACTCAATTCTGCCAGTCTGGGTGATGATCCTCCTGGAACGAATGAGATGGATCTGAAGCTGGAAAAGCTCTTCAATCCGAGGTTTTGCTTTGAGAACTTCGTAGTGGGAAAGTCGAATCAGTTCGCGCATGCTGTATCTCTTGCTGTTGCTGAGGCTCCGGGAGAAGTATATAATCCGCTGTTCATATATGGAAGGTCCGGTCTTGGGAAAACACATCTTATGCAGGCGATCGGTATCCATATCGTCAGGAAGGATCCGTCCGCGAAAGTGCTGTATGTGTCATCGGAGATGTTCACCAATGAAATGATCACATCGCTCAGCAAGAAGAACCCAAGGGCTTTCAGGAACAAGTACCGAAAGCTGGACGTTCTCCTGATAGATGATATCCAGTTTCTTGAGGGCAAAGAGGCAACGCAGGAGGAATTCTTCCATACATTCGAGGCGCTTTATCAGAACAGCAAGCAGATAGTTATCACTAGTGACCGTCCGCCGGCGGAACTCAAAGATCTGGATGAAAGGCTGGTCACACGTTTCTGCTGGAACATGATCGCAGATGTCAAACGCCCGGATTACGAGACCAGAGTTGCTATTCTTGAGAGTTTTGCAGGTAAAAAGGGTGTTGAGGTTACTCAGGATGTATATGATGTTCTATGTCTTATAGCTGGAAAGCTTACAGACAATGTAAGAGAACTGGAAGGCGCGTTCAATCGTGTCGTAGCCTTCTCCAAAATGCTGGGAGAGGATATCAACGTCGATACTGCTGCATATATACTGAAGGATATAATCCGGGAAGATGACCGTGCTTTGCTGCCGGAGAAAATCAGGACTGAAGTTGCGCGGTATTACAAGGTCAAAAAAGCTGATATGGATTCCAAGAAGCGCAGTGCGGACATAACATTGCCAAGAATGGTTGCCATGTATCTTATAAGGGAGAATGCTGATGTTTCTCTTGCTGATATAGGGAAACTGTTCGGCGGCAGGAATCACGCGACTGTGATACACTCTATCGAGAAGATCGAGAAGTCCATAGAAGAAGACAGTGAAATCAGAGAGGCTGTTGACAGTATTATGAAAATACTCAGTTGACAGAAGCTAAAAAAGACTATAAAGAAAAACGTTGAATTAATCCGGAGGGAGCGGATCCCCAACCGCCGAGTGGCTAAGATTGAAAGGGGGTTCAGTATACGGGTGTAGACTGAAAGTCACACCCGTATCATGCGAGGTCAAGGGCGACGACAGTCGCCGCGCAGCGGGCGTGTCCCTTGGCCGAAGCCTACTCCCCCCATAAGGTTCTCTTCTGATCATAACGGCGTTGCCGTAATGAAGAGAACCTTGACTTCCGTCGGTTTCGCTCCTCCAGTAACAGCTCCACAGATTCCCCCGGGTTCAGGAACCTGGGGGATTTTTGCTGGAATTTCAGCGCTGTCCGACTGTCAAGATTCGCCTGACATTACCTTTTATTGTTCATCGCGTAGTGGACTCTGGAAAAACTGATCGGAGCCTGAGAAGAGACCCGCATGTGATTTCTGATGATTTGTAGGATTATGCGTGTATTTTCCCTATATTTGTCGGCTATCAATAATAAGGCGGGAGCCGTATCATAATTACAGATTCCCGGGAAGGAATTATCAGAAAGACAGTGATTTAATCAAAAGACAGATACAGGAGGATAACCATGGCATTATCATTGGATTCGAAGATTAAGGATATTATGAGGTCACCTGAGGGCAAGGCTGTTATGGAGAAGTGGGCTCCTGGCTCAACCAAGGATCCTCGCATGAAACTCGTCGGAGCTCTGACATACCGCAAACTGCTCAGCTATCCTGAATCAGCAGAGGTTGCTGTTCATGCTGATGAAATCGATGCAGATCTCAAGGCTTGTTCCAGATAAATAAATACCTGCCAAGAAAAAGATGTTCACGTCAGTGAACATCTTTTTTTCTTAGCAATTCTTCAAGATCTATAGCTTTGAGAAGTATCTCATACTGGAGCCGTTTATCTGGATCACGGAGATCAGTCTCCAGTTCTCTCTCGATCCTCGCTATCCTGTCGATAAGCGTTGACCTGTGGACATAGAGTTTTCTCGCCGCAGCGGTGTATGACAGGTTCTCCTCAAGGAAGACCTTGAGTGTCTCTATGTATGAGATGCCCGACTCGCTGTCGTGCTCGAGCAGCCGTCTGAAACCGGCAGGGAAGTAGGTCTCGAGCGGCAGTCCTCCGAGCGAATTGATGATCATCTCGATCAGCGCGTAGCTCTCAAAATAGAAGAATCCTTCATCGGAGCCGAGCAGCATGCCATTTTCCGTGGCGGACTGAGCCTGCAGATAGTAGACACGCAGATTGAACAGGTTGGAGAATTCTCCGGATATTCCGGCGCACAGTCCCATTTTGGAAATATACTCTGAGATCTTTGAGTTGAGGACTGGAAGATAATCTTCCTGATTGCGGCTGCTTAGCGTACCGGTATCGACAAAAGCAACGATCGAATTGTCGTAGACGAACGCGCAGGAGCCCGGGAAAGCGTCCTCGAAGATATCACACAGATAGGCCATAGGCAAGTGGTTGCGCTGCCAGTTGTATCTCATATATATGCACCGGTAATCCGATCTGCCGTTAGCGCTGGCAAGAAGTATGCGCTGAGGCTGTGTCAGAGGCAGCTCTTCCAGGAGATTCTGAAGAGCGGTCTTGAGAGAGGAATCAGAATCATTGATCATGTACGGATTTCGTGCTATCGCGAGCTGCAGATGTTCGGTCAGGAATTCTGCAAGCTTGTCCTCGCCCTTGACAAAATCCTTGTCCTTGAGGGCGATGACCAGGCACCCTTCGTACTGATCGCTGCGGTTGAACAGATTGACACAGAGTGCTTTCTCACCGAAAAGATCGATCTCTATGGCACTCTTCTTGTCGGTCATCAGGTCGGAACCGGAGAGGTACTTGGATACCGCGTCGGAATTGAGCGAACCTCTGCTTGTGCTGGCCCAGTTCATGTCTCCTGATTCCATGGAACTGGCGACGATCCTGAATGATTTGTCAAGCAAGTATACGGGCTTGTCGAAGACTGTGGCAGAATCCGTGATCAGGGTTCTGATGCTCCTGTCGGAAGCCAGATCGTGAAGGATGAGGTTCTCCCACTCATCGAATTTGTCATAGATGCGCTGTATGTTGTGATATACCTTGAAAAAATCAACGCGGTTCCTGATGATGATCAGACACATGCGCTCTCTGTAGTAATTAAGGACCAGGCTGTCTCCGATGCATACCAGAACACTGTTGTCGCGTATGCGCGGGCGCTTGGGCAGATGATCTACTGTCGCAAGAACAAGGCGGTCGGCTTCAAACTCGACCTCATTGTCCATGTAGAACTCAGGACGGGGCAGACACAGAGCGGTGCGTCGCGGCCCTGCTATTTCAACGTCATAGAGCTTGCTCAGCTCGTTATATATGATATCCGCATTGAGTTTCATGACCAGGTCCTCCTTTGCCAAGATTATATCATTTTCTCTCTCTCGGAGACCGACATTTTGTATGTCCCGACCTGCTTTTTTTGACAGAAATGACGACGGAAAAGCTGCCTGATGCCTTGCTATATCTGAAAAACCCTTATATCCCGATTGTGACCGTTAAAATACCGACAGAAAGTTCGCAAAACGACGTTCAAAAACCTATTTTATCCGTATTTTGTCATTTACCACTGTCATTTAATATAGTGTTGTATTCATATCCCGGGAATACTACGACAACAGGAGGATCAATATTATGGCTTTTATGGAATCAGATAAGGCTATGCTCGAGGGCTATATCGCAGCCGCGATGCCATTCGAAGATATGTTTTCCGTCAAGGGTAAGGTCGCGTTGGTGACAGGAGGTTCATCCGGCCTTGGATTTGACATCACACTCAGGCTGCTCCAGGGGGGAGCCAAAGTAGTAATCGCTTCCAATTCCATGATTGAGGAGGAAGCGGCAATGTCCCTCCTCATCGGAGAGGGTTACGGGGACAACGTAAAATTTTGCTTCACGGATGTAAGAAATGAAGAAGAAGTCGAAAATCTGGTAAAGTTCACTGTCGACACATTCGGTTCGCTGGACATATTCGTAAACAGCGCGGCTATATGGAATTATGCCAAGGTTTACGATCTGCCTAAGGAAGATCTGCAGCTTGTGTTCGAGACCAACGTTTACGGAGCATTCTACGGGGTCAAGCATGTCAGCAAGTATATGAAGGAAAACGGCGTAGCAGGCAAGATCGTACTGATCTCTTCCAACAGCCCTGTGATGCCTTATCCGCTGTTCGGCGGATATCCGCATTACGCATCCAGCAAGGCGGCTGTAATGGGACTTGTTACTGAGGCAGCCAAGGAACTCAAGAGATACGGAATCATGATCAACAGCATCGCTCCGGGTGGAATGGTGACACCTGGCGCTGCAGGAAATCTGGCCAGCGAAAGGATCACAGAGGAGCAGCAGGATGAGTTCTACGAAGAACTTATGGTATGGCAGGTCGACGGACAGCTTCCGGTCGATCAGGTAGGCATCATGGCATATACATTCTGCACGCCGGTTGCTGATGGGATCACGGGCGAGACGATTTTCGTAGACGGAGGCGCATGCCACAATATCGTGAAATATCAGGTTGCAATCGATGCTTATCCGGAAGAGGACTAGTGAGGTAAAAGATATGAGCAAAAAAATAGACGGAAGAATACCGCAGAATTCCGGTGACGGCGCAGGCTTCAAACAGTTTAACGCAGTACAGTCACCGTGGAACAAGCTGATGTCATATCAGGATGCGCTGCACTACGCATCGAGATTTGAATCAGTACTGAGCGCGGCAGTAACTCAGGCATACAGGATAATCATTCCGGATTATGCTACAAGGGCATCCGAAATGTGCAAGGAAGCATATAACAGACTCCTTTATACAGGCATGAATTATCCTAATGATGACGGATTCGGGATCCACCCGTTCATGTGCGGATCCTATCCTGGAGCTCTGATCGGAGATAAGGGTGATGACGCGCTCCTCATGTGCGGAAGATGTAATGATTTTGGCACATACAGGTGCGAGAAGGAACTGGACGTCTGTGATTGGGATATATGCGGATCAGAACTCTGCCGTGCAACGACAATGTCTCTCCAGGGACAGGCAGACGCGACCGAGAGCAGACACCGCAAAGGACACAAACTCGATTACCTGATGGTAGAGGCTAAGGGATGCGGAGACAGACACTGCAGGATCATCGCTGAGAGCAGGGAGAAATACCCGGCTCCTGAGCATGAACTGTGGGAGTCCTTCGGACCTGCTGTATCCGATGATTACAAGAAGGTCACAGAGGAAGAGGATTGTGTTGCCGAGTCCATGATGTTCCGCGAAGAATGTGATTACCATTTTGTCAACGGAACCAATAATGAGACCGATTCCTCCAATCAGATGGTAAATCTCTCAACAGCAGCATCGCTTTACATGCTGCCTGCGATCGACAACGCCGTAAGACTCGGATACACGACTGCGGAGAATGCTGAGTGGATCAAGAAGTGCGTCCTCGAAGCCGCAGGCAAGGCTATGTTCGGCGAGAGATATGCTATCAAGGCGTGCCGCGAGTGGCTCGGAGTTCCTGATACGATCGGTGAAGACGGCAGACTTCTCGGCGGAGTGATCGAAATGCTGCTACAGTCGCTCGTATGCGGATATGAAGTAGAAGCCTTCAATAAGGATGAGGTAATCTACGTGATCAACAGAGGAGACCTTGCAATCACAGGAACACAGTCGCTTTGCGAAGCGCATCTGTACATGTGGCAGGGCATGGTCAAAACTCTGGTCAACGCCCAGTGGTCCGTATGGGAAGAAGATTCCCCTAAGGGCAAGATGCGTATCAAGATCGCGAAGAAAATCGACAAGTTTATGTAAGGAGGCCGCGCATGAATAAGAATATTTTTGCACACGACGAATGGAAACGTGCGGAGCATATGGCTGTTAGGGAATGTGTCGGTTACTATCTCTTCACACATCAGCTGATGGAGGTGACAGGAGAAGACGCATGCAGGTTCCTCGACTACATGTATCCTAACAGGATCGATACGCTGGCTGTCGGAAGAGACCGCTACACAACAATGCTGAATGACAACGGCGAGATCATCGATGACGTCGTTATCATGAGGCTTGATGAGGACAGGTACTGGGTATCGACGCTTTACGGAACACAGGCAGATGACTGGTTCTATTTTCATTCAGAGGACTTTGACGTTGACACCTGCGAGATCACTGAAGACTGGCACATGTTCTCGGTACAGGGGCCAAAGTCGCCGGAAGTGATGAACAGCATCCTTGCAGGCGGGGTCGATGATCTGAAGTTCTTCATGAACAGAAGCGACGAGATCGACGGCATTGAGGTGATAGTCAACCGTGGAGGATTCACCGGGGAAAAGTTCGGTTACGAAGTATACTGCGCTGCCGATGACGCAGATGCTGTGCAGGACGCAATCGACAAGGCTGTCACAGCTGCGGGTGGTAGAGAAATCACCGAGTTTCAGGTGTTCGCCTGGACGCTTCCTACCGAAGCCGGCTTCTATTACATGAGAGATCTCGCTCATACCAATCCGTTCGAGGTCGGTCTTGAGAAAAACATCAACTGGGACAAGGACTTTATCGGCAAAGAGGCGCTCCTCAAGGTCAAAGAGAACGGTCCGGCAAGGGAGATAGTAGGCTTCGAGGTATGCGATGAGAATGAGGATTTCTACATCAGGTCCAAGCAGTACGGCGGCCCAGGAGAACCGGTCTTCATCGATGATGAAGAGGTAGGCAGGGTATCAAAACTGGTATATTCCTATGTGAAGAATGTCAACAACGGATACATTCTTGCTGTCAGAGACAGACTCCACGTCGGAGACAGGATCAGGATCCACGGATATGACTGCGTAATTACTGAGAAAAACTGGCTGTAATATCAGCTTATAGGTTATGCCGAAGAGCAAACCGCTATCCTTCAAAGGGTAGCGGTTTTTCGTATGAGAATTACGCGAGAGTCGAACTTCGACTCTCCTAATGTGCTGGAGAAACTTGAGGAGAGAATGATCCGATATTTCGCGAAGGCTGCAAATGAATGAGAATTTTGATGAAATGAATGGGCTGATACTTTTTCTACAAGCTGTAGCCCAGTAATTGCAAGGGGTTCAAAAACATGAATCTCGTTATCAGCTCCAAGCAAAAGACCGGCTTATAGCCGGTCCTTTTTTGCAGATACATAACATTCAATACGGATTATTAGCTTTAACCACGGCTTTTTCTGGTATGCCTCCCTAATGTGTGTACATCTAAAGAGATATTATATTCGTCAAAATCTGTGTGAATTTCACTTATACGGACATTACTCATAAGAATATCAACATATTTATGCGTATAGCTTTTCCCTTGTGCTTCAATCTGAAAGAAGTTTGGGTACACACCTGTTATCGTCGCTTGTTGATTGTCTATTTTTATTCTGGGACGAGTCATCGAAACGCTTATATGGATATTGGGATCGAGTCTGTACTGTTGCTCAATGCTACGTCTGATTTCATCTAAAGCTGACATAATTACCCTCCCGGCTATTGTTCTTTTATCGTGAAGGAAGCTGCTGCAAGCAGTAGAGCAGCAAATACAGCGATAATAAATGAGCTTACATCTGTGAAATGCCCTGTTGCAGAAAGGATCAGAGGAGTAGCAAATTGTGCCAGGTACAGTGAAGCAGAAATGAGAGGCATTACGGTCGTTGCAGCATCCCTTCCGGCTTTTGCGGATGCGGAAGTCATTATGTATGGTACACCTATACCATTGGCCAGACCGACAAAAGCTGATCCTGCCAAAGTACCGAAAACATTTCCAACAATTCCAAGGAATAAGTAAGATATGATGAATAATGCGGGTGCTATAAAACGCATACCTCTCTTAATCCTTTTGCTGAGCGAAGAAAACGCCAGTCCGCCGGCAATCAGAGTTGCAACAACGCCACCCAGCATGTTTAGTGCAGAAGAGTAACCCATGAGGGGACCCTGCTTATCTCTGGTGAAATAGAATGACAGAAGACCTGTAGAGAGCGGCATGATTATTCCGACGCCAATACCGACAAGAGCTCTGCACACCAGTATCATAAGGATGTTGCTGAACAAGCCTGCGAGACATCCGAAAACCGTGTAAAGCAATAGCCCAAAGATGAGAAGCGTTCTGGCTCTGAAACGCTTACAAAGCGGCTTGAAAAGGAACAGATTCGTGCCTGCGATGAACAATGCAGGCATGCTCACTATCATTTGGACAAGGCTTCTGTCAGTGTCAGCAAAATACGCTTGAATGAGACCAAGTGCAGGTGCCACGGCAGCACCTGCCATGACGGTCAGAAGTGAGAGCGACAGAATTGCGCATATCAGTTTCCATCTCCTGTGTTTCTTAAAAATGTTATACATTGATTACTCCTGTTCTGTTTAACGCACAACATAAAGATACAGCTTTGCAGTGCGTTCAAATGCTATAAAGGCAAAAAGAAAAAGCGCAAGTCCGTCTGGACTTACGCTTTCGCTACACAACGTCTGGATTTTATCACTCTGAATTTGAAAAAATCAAGCAAATCTTCACAGAAAACTGGTTGAAACTTCGGAAAAACCCGATATAATCGAGCCATCTACATACAGGTTACAAGACGGAGGGCTCTCCGTCTTTTTTGTTGCCTTATTTAGAAACGTTTGCATCTTTAGGAGCTGATTTGCAAGGAGGATAGTAGTGATGAAAAAAGAAATAATGGCAGATGACATGGGAGATATGACACTATCAACAGAAATGGATTATGAGTATGAGTCTTTACTGCAGAATGTAGGGAATGCTCTGTCAAAAGGAAGACAGAAAGTCGCTTCATACATTGGTACGCAGACAGTCCGTACTTACTGGAAAATCGGCAAATATATCGTTGAATATGAACAGAATGGACATGAGAAAGCAGAATATGGTTCTACTTTGTTAAAGAGAATATCAAGAGATCTTACAGATCGTTATGGAAAAGGGTTCGGCATGAGCAATGTTAACAAAATGAGAAAGATGTATATCGAATATCCAATTTTGCAGACAGTGTCTGCAAAATTGACGTGGAGTCACTATGTTGAACTTTTGAAAATAGAAGATCCTTTGGAAAGATCCTTCTACGAGAAGCAGGCCGAAATTGAGAACTGGGGCGTTCGTGAACTCAAGAGGCAAAGGTCCAGCTTGCTTTTTCAGCGATTGGCTCTCAGCACGGACAAAAACTCCGTTATGAAGCTGGCGCAGAAAGGACAGATCATCGAGAAGCCGGAAGATATCCTTAAGGAACCATTTGTCTTTGAATTCACTGGCCTGCCACAACAGCCTTTATATAAAGAAGGAGATCTGGAATCCTCTTTGATAAACAACTTAAGCATGTTTTTCCTGGAACTCGGCAAGGGATTCACCTTTGTTGGGAATCAATACCGGATAAACATCGCCGGTAGAACGTACAAGATTGATCTGGTGCTATATAACAGGATCCTGAAGTGTTTTGTATTGATTGATCTGAAGAGAGGCGAGGTGCTACATGAGGACATAGGGCAGATGAATTTCTATCTGAACTATTGTCGTGAGGAAATGAATACTGAAGGAGATACGGAGCCAATAGGGATCGTACTCGGTACAGATCGGGATAAGTTAGTTATGAAGTATGCGTTGCAGAATATAACCAATCAGGTATTTGTCAGCAGGTATCAGCTTTATTTGCCTGACAAGGATGAGCTTGAAGTGGAGTTTCGACGCTTTATGTACACTAACAGTGAAGATAAGGAAGTAGAAGCAGATGCTGAAATGCTAGGGATTAAGCTGAGTATTCTCGTTGTTAACTGCAAACAGTATATTCCATCATATAATTGGTATTTTCGCAAAAGTGATGAATGCATCTATGGTACGGCAAATTCGCCGGATGATATATGTTATGATGAAAATCGACTTAATATATTCGAATCATCTAATGACTTTGTTTTGATGCCGGAGTGTCCCGGAATGACATATCCAGTTTATTGATGATATGGACAAAATAGAAGAAACATATAGAGCAATTTATATGTGATGATCTAAGAATAATTAGTGAAAAAGATGCCAGACTGACAATGCAAGAACCAAGGAGGAATTCGGGAGGTTTTTCTGGACATATGAGATGCAACTTCTGCTAACCCTTGCAATGACTGGTCTACAGAGCTTCGCCTCTGACCATCAGCTCCAACAGAAACGCCCTCCAACCGGAGGGCGTTTTAATACGCAGGCAATAGAAAAGCGCCTTTAGACGCCGCCTGAGAACAGAGATGCGGTTGGCAGTCTCTTCGGCGCGTCTTAAGACGCTTGCAAGTACGA
>JBGUIG010000006.1:0-15712 GCA_045112795.1 Anaerovoracaceae bacterium
ACCACAAGATTCCGTCCGGTAAAGTGCTCAATATATGAAGCTGCAGGTTCGACCTGCAGTGAAGTTCCTGCGACGATAAGGGTATCCGCTCCGGAGATCTCGCGCAAAGCTCCGATTCCCGTGTATTTGTCAGGTATCTCTCCGTACAGAACTACCCACGGCTTTATAATCCCTCCGCATTTGTCGCATCGCGGCACACCTTCAGAATCAATGATTTTTGCCGCCGGATAGAAAGTATCACAGTCCACACAGTAGTTTTCTTCAACACTTCCGTGCAGCTCATATACCCTCTTGTTGCCGGCCTTCCTGTGAAGTCCGTCGATATTCTGAGTCACTATACCTCTCAGTTTATCCTGCTTTTCCAGCTCATACAGCCACCTGTGGACAGCGTTCGGCTCTGCTTCAGGATGAATCATGAACTGTCTGTAAAAGTCATAGAACTCTGCAGTATGCAAAGCGAAAAAAGTCGCACTAAGAATCTGCTCCGGATCCAGGCCTCTCCATTTTTCAGCGTAAAGCCCGTCTGCCGACCTGAAGTCAGGTATTCCGCTTGCAACAGAAACACCGGCGCCTCCGAAGAAAACAATTCTGCGCGACCGGTCCACAATTCTTTTCAGCTCTGCAATGCACTCATCCTTAATGTCTATCATAATCTGTATTATATATTATTCGTAAACGGCTGAGCTCAGTTTTGCGGTTTTTTGTGTATTACCGGCTCAAAAAAATCTTGTTAAGTAATTCCTGTTAGCATATAATGACAAGGCTATGCAGGAAATAATTATTGATTCATTATTGGATACCGTCAGGGATACCGTGACACTGATTCCGTTCCTCTTCATCACCTATCTGGTCATGGAGTGGCTCGAACGCAGAACTGAAGATCAGTCGGTCGCGCTCCTTTCGCGTATCGGGAAACTCGGTCCTGTCGTCGGCGCCGGAGTCGGAATTATTCCGCAATGCGGGTTTTCGGCAGCTGCTGCCAGCCTGTACTCAGGCGGTGTTATAAGCGTAGGCACTGTGCTGGCTGTTTTCTTATCGACTTCCGACGAGATGGTTCCGATTTTCATTTCAGCTGCGGTCAGCCCGTCAGCAATCGGCAAAATCCTGCTTACCAAGTTCATTGTTGCTCTTATCACAGGTCTGATGGCAGACTTCATGATCAGAGTCATCCACTATACATTCCGTACTCACAAGCACATCCACGATCTGTGTGAACAGGACGAATGCGGATGCGAGGATGAAGAAGGCGGTATACTTCACTCTGCCCTTGTGCACACAGTCAAGATTACAGTTTTCATATTCATCATCTCGCTTATAATCAGCCTGCTTGTAGGATTCATCGGTGATGAGGCAATCGCTTCTTTCCTGACCGGAATACCGGTCCTGGGAGTATTCCTGTCAGGTCTGATCGGTCTTATTCCTAACTGTGCAGCTTCTGTTGTAATCACTCAGCTGTACCTGCAGGGAATGCTTACACCGGGTCAGCTGATGGCCGGACTTCTCGTCAGTGCAGGCGTAGGTATTCTCGTCCTGATCAGGACTAACCGCCATCAGGCAGAGAATGTCAGAGTCATCACTGCGCTGTATGCGAGCGGAGTCGCGTGTGGTATCCTGATAGATATCCTCGGAATCACTTTCTGACCTGCGCAGCCGCTTCCCTTGAACAAACAAAATCAGCCGCATCCATAGAAATGGACGCGGCCTTTTTCTTGCTTATAATATTCAGTTATCCTGCTTCTAAGCGATTCCGTTCAGTCTGTCAAGCTCATCAGGATCCGGCATTGACTGCATAGCTTCAAGTACCTCCGCGAAGAGATCTGTGAGTTCCCAGCCAAGCTGCTCAGCTCCCCGGCTGATAATGTTTCTGTCACAACCGGCAGCAAAGCGTTTATCTTTGAATTTTCTCTTGACGGACTTTACATCCATGTCAGAGCAGCTATGCGATGGTCTGAGGATGATTGCTGCGCCAATGAGTCCTGTAAGTTCATCAGCAGCAAACATGAATTTTTCCATCTCATGAGTCGGCTCTACATCAGAGCAGATACCATATCCGTGGCTGCATACAGCGTGAACGATCTCTTCAGGTGTATCGATTTCAGCCAGCAGCTCAGGCGCCTTGACGCAGTGCTCTTCAGGCCACATTTCAAAATCTATATCATGCAGAAGTCCGCATATACCCCAGAATTCAGGGTCATATCCTTTCTTCTCCGCATAATATCTCATTACCCCCTCAACAGTTACAGCGTGATGCTGATGAAACGGCTCTTTGTTGTACTTCTTAAGAAGTTCCCAGGCCTGCTCTCTGGTAATCATGTATTATTCCTCTTCCTTATCTACAGCATCCTCTGCCTTATCTGCTACTTCTTCAGCCTTATTCTTGAGTTCTTCGAACTTAGTCTCTACGTCCTCACCGAAGTCCTTGAGAATCGATCTTGCCTTCTTGCAAGCATCGCAGTCGCAGAATTCCTCGCCCTTAGCCTTGAGCTCTTCAGCGTGGTTTTTGATCTTGGCAGCAAAGTCTTCACCGAACTTTTCAGCTGCATCCTTGGAGCCGAATGTTTCGATCAGATCGCCAACTGAGTTAATGCCTTCCTTGAGCTGCTTGATAAGCTCAGCCTCAGCCAGCTTCTCAGCAGTATCGCCGAGCTTGTCGCTTACTTCATCCATCTTCTTGCCAAGCTCAGTGCTGGATCCTGCATACTTCTCAGCGAGATCACCCAGCTTATCCATTGCAGGGCCGGCCTTCTCAGCAGCCTTGTCATAAGCTTCTGAAACTTTGCCGCTGACTTCTGACATCTTATCAGTGAATTTTTCTGATGATTCTGCAACTTTGTCTACAGCATCGTTGAGCATATCCCATGCTTTGTCAGCTTTGTCTTTGATGTCATACTTCTCATCAGCTACAGCCAGCCACTTTTCTGCTGCTTCTCTCAGTGGTCCGTAGCAGTGTCCCTCAAGCAGTGATTTAACCTTGTTAATTGTGTCATTGTTTGCCATGTTTTACCCTCCTTATTTAATCAAGCTGCCGCCCTTTGCGGTCCAGCTCATTTACAAAAGTGGAACACAGGTGGAGGCGCCCAGCCTCCTGGCTACATGTAAGGGGTATCACAAAGTGGTGGATTCCTTACATGGCAAAGCCGTTTGTACCGCTTATATTATACCATAAATGTTCAACCTTAAATATGAATTAAAGTCATCTCTGTTATTCCGGCCTTACGCCTTGTCGCTGAGGTTTCTGATTCTCTTTTCTGTATATTCGGAAATCTGCTGCCACAGACGCTTCAGCTGGTTTTTATGTGTGCAAAGCTTCTCGGTGCAGTTGCGGCAGTTCAGATATCCGTTAGTGGATTCAGCAAAGCGCTCAGGATGCCTGTAGAATGTAATCTCCCACCTCAGCATCAGTGCCATTGAAAGTACCAGAAGGCTCCATGTGTGCGCTCCTCTTACGAAGAAGAGCGGCGTGAACATCATCGCATAATCCCAGTTGTAAATCCTGCAGGTGCTGCAGCACTTGTTTCTGAGAAACCAAGACTGGAAAGGACAGAAAAACAGAATGCATATCATGTCACATACAGAATAAACCAGGCACAGAAGTATCATTATTCCGTCATCGAGAATATTCAGCATGTGCAGCCATCCGAAGAGGCCGTTGAAAGCTATCCAGATAAGTGCGACAAGCATGACTGCGTTGTTGTCCTGCACCTGAATATCTGTATTCCCGGTCTTGATGTAGTTTCTCGCAAACTGCTTCTGGCATCCCGGGCTTTCGTATTTTGACGGGATAAAGCGGAGTATCATCTCAATTGTGAAAACACTCCATATAATTGTTATGATAAGCGGTCTGGATGCGAGAATCTGCTCAACATCCTGCCCTCCGCGAAACCTGTACAGCAAATACATTACAAGAAAGGCAAGAAGAAGAGCCGACCGGTAAACCAGCCGGATATAGTGAAGTGTACTTACGGTAGTCAGCTTGATCTTTTTGCCGTTTCTTTTCATGGAAACTGTCTCCCCTTCATGCGAAGTCAGTAAAATGCAAAGCAAGTTGTCTGTCAATAACATCTAAAGTATATCATTTGCTGAACTATTATTTGGTCATTGGCCATAAAAATTCTTGTTTTATTCACATTTCTGTCATTATACCCCGCCAGTAACTAAACAATTAGTCGAATCTGATAATTGTTGCTTGACTTGCTGTACTTCAGCGATATAATTATTAGCGACAATACAGCCAGGGGAGCTTTTGCTGAGATGTCCCGCACGGGACGAACCCTTTTAACCTGATTCGGATAATACCGACGTAGGAAGGTGATCAAGAAGGTTTTTCTTGAGTGTGTTTTATGCATGCTCTGACAGCAGCTCTCCTTAATATCACATTAAGGAGGATTTTTTTATGCAAGCTTTTTTCGAATCAACAACCGGTAAGATAGCTGTAGTAGTAGCTATCCTGCTCTTACTCATGCTCATATCGATGGGCGGCAAGGGAGAGAAGAAGACTGATGTCCGCGCACTGACCGTATCAGCTCTTATGATTGCTCTTGCAACAGTTCTCGGAATGATCAAACTGTTCTCAATGCCTCAGGGCGGATCAGTTACACTCCTGAGCATTCTGCCAATCGCAGCATGCGGTTATCTCCTCGGAACCCGCCGCGGAGTAATGGCAGGATTCTGCGTAGGTCTCATCAACCTGATTTTCGGGCCTTATGTTATTCACCCGGTCCAGCTCCTGATGGACTACCCTCTTGCGTTCGGTGCAGTCGGACTTGCCGGCATCACAAGGAATCGCAAGAACGGCCTTACAACAGGCTACATCATCGGTATAGTTGCCAGATATATCTGCGCAGTTCTCTCCGGTGTAATCTTCTTCGGTGAATACGCACCTGAAGGCTTCAATGCATGGACATGGTCGCTCTGGTACAACCTCACCTACCTCGCAGTTGAAGGTGTCATCACAATAGTCGTAATCAACATCCCTCCGGTCAAGAGCATGTTCCAGAGATTCAAGGCTCAGCTGGCCAACTAGTCAATCTTTCTGAATAGCAGACCAGCTGCAAGGCTCGCAGATTTGAGCCGAACTGTTTTGACAGAAATCATAACCACCAGTTAAACCGCTGGCATGCACCAGCCCGCCAAGGGTATCGTACTTACAAGCGCCTTAAGACGCGCCGAATAGACTGCAAACCGCATCTCTATTCTCAGGCGGCGCCTAAAGGCGCTTTTCTATTGCCTGCGTATTCTTTTTTCTTGTTGTCCGTGAGCGGGTGAGCGGGCGTATGGGTGTACGGGTGTGCGGATGTATGTCCTGCAGTACCTGAAACGTTCAAAACTGGCATAGCCGGTGGTTGGCATCAAGCTAAAGCGCACAAAAACGAATACCCCGCGTCAGTTCATCATGTGGACTGAAACGGGGTGTTATTTTGGTTAATCTGTAAAAATGTTTCTGCAGATCAGAATCTGCTGCAAATGAGTTCCACTGATCTGCGTATTCTGCAAATGAGGTCAGAAGATCAGTGTCTTGTCTCCTGACGCGGCTGTTCTGACGTTGTGATTCATACCCTTTCTGTCTGTCAGATACTCAGCCTGAACCGGATGTTCGGTTATCATCAGAGGTATTCCCCTCACATCCGATACACCGGTCTCGTGTGAAGGCATGTACAGTTCGACACCAAAGTCTTCAAGAGCTTTTCTCGCCTGCTCATTGAAAACGTTCAGACCGTAGTCTCCGTAAACTTTGACTCCGGCAGCGGCAAACTGTCTGATCCACCCCAGATTTCCTATCAGGATGCCTGTGTCCTTAACAGCTTTAACTATTTCATCGAAGTTTTCCCGTATGAAGGCGTCAAGGCTTCCCTTGGATACATTCAGAATGTAAGGTAAAACGTTCGTACTTCCTGCTAAGCGGCCTGCGTCTCCCGCCTGCTTTGCCCGCATGAATTCTTCAATCGGCACAGGCTGCACAGCGCGTCCGGCAAGCTTTGCCTTGTATCTGTCGATATCAAGTTCTTCTGCTCCGAGCATTTCTTTGGACTCAGCTATATCAAGCTCTGCTCTTGAGAGTCTTGGTGCGCGGTTTTCTGTTACAGCATGCGCGCGCCTGTGCATGAGTTCCTCTGATGCCTCGCGCCTCATCCTGTTAACAATGGACAGCGGCACCATAATATCATCATCTATCTCGACATCTATTCCTGTCATACCCGGTGTGTAAGGTGTGTCGCCGAGACGTGACAGATTGTCCGCAATACGTGACGCATCAGTGGCAACTTTCTGCGCGCGCTCAATGACATGATCTGCAGTTATCTCAACAGATTCACCGGCTTTAACGTCTGTCATCACAAGTCTCGGATACTGCCCCTCTCTGGCGGTGAAAAGCATTGTAGCAGGAAGCTTTTTCTCAGGAGCGTCAAGCGCTTCCTCGATGAGCTTTCTGTCTGTTACCTTGAACGCCAGATCGCCTGTTTCGATTCCGCGGTCAAAATCACCGACCAGAATTATGCCTTTGCCAATCTCTTTAATGAAGGTTGTGACCGAACCAATCGGAGCACTTACCAGATAATCTCCGTCATCACGCCTGAACTCAAGCCCGTCGCCGAGATCGACGGTAACCTCTGATTGTCTGTCAACTGCTACACATGCCAGCACTTTGCCTCTTCTCAGAGCCCCGCGTACAGCTGCTTTCTCATCTTTTTCCTGCGCTTTGCTCTCTGTATCCACAACAGCAACAATTCTGCCGAGGTAGATTCCCTGGTTCTTAGGGCTGCTTCCCGACAGGATATCCTCGCCCGGGTTTCCGTACAGATATCCGTCCGTAAAGTCTCCCCTGTTGAAGATCTGTCTGAGCTCGAACATGTCCTCGTCATCGACAGTGTATTTCTTCTTCGCTTCTTCAGGCCCGAACTTGCGTACCAGACTGTCAAAGCGGTCTATGTATTTTCTGTAGATCCTCGTTACGGTCGCTACGTATTCCGGCGACTTCATGCGGCCTTCGATCTTGAATGATCCGGCACCTGCCATGACAAGGTCAGGAATGTTGTAGATGTGGCATATATCTTTGGGACTCAGAGCGTAATATGTCCGGCCCTGATCATCGGTATACGCCTGCCTGCACGGCTGAGCGCAGGTTCCTCTGTTGCCTGTCCTGCCGCTTCCTTTGCCCATCATCCTGCTCATCTGACACTGCCCGGAATAGCACATGCACAGAGCACCATGAACGAATACTTCGATATCTACAGGCTTATCCGGTGATACTCTCACGCCTTCGTCCGCCAGTTCTCTTATCTCTTCGAGGCTTATCTCTCTCGCCGGAACAACTCTGCAGAATCCCATGTCGTGCGCTAGCTTAACCGCTTCTTTGTTGTACAGAGTTCCCTGAGTCGACAGGTGCAGAGGCATCTCAGGTATGTATTTGTGAAGCATCCGTGCAAGGCCCAGATCCTGCACAATGAGACCGTCAACCCCGATTCCGTATATGTAGTTTGCGTATTCAAAAGCTCTTACAAGCTCATCGTCCCTGACGAGTGTGTTAAGTGTCATATAAACCTTAACGCCCCTCATATGAGCATATCTGATCGCATCCGGCAGCTCTTCATCGCTGAAATTGTCAGCAAAAATCCTGGCGTTGAAAGCCATTCCGCCCATGTATACAGCGTCCGCTCCGTTGTTAACGGCAGCAATCAGATGCGGCTTTCCTCCTACCGGCGCCAGGAGTTCAGGTTTCATCAGTTTATTTTCCATAGTTAACACCTCCATTCCTGTCTGCAGCGCGATACCGCCTCTGTTGTGGATACGTAAGCGGACGCTCATATTCTGCAGCTTGATCATGGTGCAGCACCATTTGCAAATCGGATTACGGCAACGCCGTACTTTCATAGAGAACATTCCAGCGAAGGAGCTCAGCCTCCGAAGCTCAATAATCTCTACCTTACGGCAACGCCGTATGACTGTAGAGATTATTATAGCATTGCTTTCACCGGATTGTACACTTCAGGATACAAAAGTTTGAATTGTAAACCTATACAAGATGTATGGTTGATAATTTTGTTGAGCTATGTTAACATTCTTTTCAGGTAGTTAACAATTGGACTGGCTTATTCTGAAGGTATTGTGAGAGATAGAGATTATGAAAGATACACTGACTTCGCGGGATAAAGTTCTGATCCTGCTTGAATCACAAAAAGGCCAATATGTCTCCGGTGAGGAGATCGCGTCGCAGCTCGGTATATCGAGAACTGCTGTGTGGAAAGCAGTAAAAATTCTGAAGCGTGACGGATACAGAATTGACTCCGTTACAAACAGAGGTCACTGCCTGTCTCCGGGCAGCGATATCCTGTCGGAGAAGACCATCCGGGGATATCTCAGTGAAAACGGGGATCTCCAGCCTATCGCATTGGATGTTTTCGACACCGTAGGTTCAACCAACACAGTCTGCCTGCAGCATGCCTCGGAGGAAATGCATCATGTGTCTGCAGGGGTTTCAGAGAAGGATAATACCCCTCATCCGGTATATGCGGCGATTTCAGGCGGACAGACCAGAGGCAGAGGAAGACGCGGGCGTACCTTCTTCTCTCCCTCCGGAACCGGCCTGTACATGAGCATACTGCTCCGCCCTGCCGGACTCGGTGCGGAACAGGCAGTAAAATATACCACCGTCGCTGCGGTAGCAGTTGCAGAAGCAATAGAAGCTGTTTCCGGCAAAACTGCTTCGATTAAATGGGTCAATGACATATATGTCGAAGAACGCAAAGTGTGCGGAATCCTGACAGAGGCCTCATTCAATCCGGAAGACGGAACTCTCGACTACGCAGTAGTCGGAATAGGCATCAATGTATATGAACCTCAGGGCGGTTTCCCTCCGGAAATAAAAGACCGGGCAGGCGCTCTTGCTGCTTCTGTCTGCAGAAATCACTGGGATGATCATGCGAATGATCCGGAGTCAAATGAGGTGCTGAAAAACGGCGGACGCAACCGTCTTGCGGCTGAAATAATATCGAGGTTTCTCTCCGCTCTTGATGATCAGCTGATACCTCCATCAGGCGATGCGTCAGATCCGCCGCTTTACGCAGCGAAATACAGGCAAAGGTGCTTTGTAATCGGTCATGATGTAGATGTGATCAAAGCAGGTTCGGACCCGCGCAAAGCTCACGTGCTCGATGTCGACAGTGAATGCAGGCTGATTGTGAGATATGAAAACGGAGCTGAAGAAGTCCTCAGCAGCGGAGAAATAAGTATCAGGATTTAGCAGAAATGACAACACATATAATGGACAGGGAAAAATCATCACTCAGAATTTCAGATTTAACATTAATGGCACTCTTTACGGCAGTAATGGCTGTATGCTCCTGGATTTCAATACCGGCAGCAGTGCCTTTTACACTCCAGACTTTCGCAGTATTTCTTACTGCCGGCCTCCTTGGCGGCAGGCGCGGGACTCTTACCGTTCTTGTCTATATCCTCCTCGGCGCGATCGGACTGCCTGTTTTCTCAGGATTCACCGGCGGGATCGGCCATCTTCTCGGCCCGACCGGAGGATATATAATAGGCTTTATCTTCTCTGCTCTAGTGATGTGGCTGGCAGAGAAACTGTCAGGTAAATCCATGACAGTCCTTGCTGTTTCTATGGCCGCCGGACTTATCGTGTGCTATGCGTTCGGAACTGCATGGTTTATCGGCGTTTATACAAGGACAACCGGAGAAGTCGGTCTGATGACCGCCCTCGGATGGTGCGTTTTCCCTTATATCATACCTGACGCAATCAAAATCACAGTCGCGCTCATCCTGAGCCGCAGACTCAGACCTGTACTTGCAAGTATTGAAGCGAGATAGATTTCAATGCTAGATTGTTAAGTGCAAAACTGCCGGAGATCATCGTGATTCCGGCAGTTTTTGTGTTTGCATATTTCAGTTGGCTGCCGCGAAAAGCGGCGGTCAGGATCAGAGCATCTCGATGAATGCTGCGATTCTTGTATTCAGCTGAGCTACATCTGCTGTGGAGTAGTCTGTCTCTACGTGGAAGTAAGGAACATTCTTTTTCTCTGTGCAGAATTTCTCGATTGACTTGGACTCAACATTGTATGTGTGGCAAGCCTGAAGTGTCATCTCAAGTACGCCGTCTGCTTTGTACTCATCGATTGTTCTTCCGAGCAGATCATATCTGTTAGGATTTGGTGTCATTACTGAGCAGCCGATCTGCAGATATCTGTATGCTGTTGCTTCCCAGATGTCATCAGCGTCCTCGTCGATGAGTCTGTCGTACTGCTTAGCGCCTACGCAGTTTTCCATAGCAACTACTACGCCGCCATTATCCTCGATAGCCTTGATAACCTTCTCTGTAACTCCTCCGATAGGGCATCCTGTAAGAACGATACGAGGTCTCTTGTCGAGTGTCTTGCCTTCAGCCATTTCCTTCTCGATCTTGTCTGCTACAGCATAGATTTCTCCAGGAATAGCTGAGTGGTCAAACTTGAAGCCGCTGCCGTAGAGAACATGGAACATATCAAGTCCTGTTACAGGGCATGGATCGTTCTTCATTGTATCAATGAGATGCTTCTTGGCAACTCTGATCTCATTCTCGAGCTTGACTGCCTTACGCATATCATCGTCTGTGATTGTAACTTCGAACTTCTTCTCAACGTATTCTTTCATCTTCAGAAGTTCCTGCTTGTACAGCTCAAGGCCCTTATCACTCTGTGAATTCGGAAGGTCCATGATGAATACATCCTTGAAATCACTCATGAGCTCGTACATTTTCTTCTTACCGTCACATGTGTTCTCACCAACAACGATATCACTGAAATAGAAGAACGGGCACTTGTCTTCTTTGGCAAATCCATAGCTGGACTTGATCAGCGGACAGAGGTTTGCAGGAAGGTCTTTTTCAGCAGCAGGGATTGTCTCACCGGATGTCGAGCAAAGTCCTACTGTTGCTGCTCCCGCTGCAATTGCGAGTTCCTGAGGGAAATATGTGCAGTAAGATCCGATAACCGGAATACCCTGGTCTTTAACCTTCTTAACGTTGATAAAAGCATTTCTTCTTGCTTCAGCAAAGTCTTCAAACACTGCCGGCAGTTCTTTGATGATTTCCATTAATTCCACCCCTTTTTCTTATTTAACAATACTGACAGCTACCAATATGATAACTGCCAGCACTATCGTCGATTATTCACGGCAAAGCCGCAGCACAGTCATGAAGTCTCCGGATGCGGAAAACCTGCATTCCTGATAGTTATACCAGCATATTATACCGGAAACTCGATTGAGATGTCTTTGCCCTCTGCGATGTAGAGTCTTACATATCCTCCGCCAATTCTGACTGCGGTTCCTTCAGGAACAGCTATTGCCGGAGCAGCTTCCTCAGCAGCAGGAGCTTCCTCAGCAGGTGCTTCTTCTGCAGCGTCAGGGTCCTGAATATTATCTACGATTGCAGCTGTGAGCGGTGTCAGTGAATCGGAAGTCTCCTTGAGTGTAGCTCCGATGCACTGTCCGATTGTCAGGCATCCATCCAGACTCAGAAGTCCTGTATCTACCAGATCAGGGAAAATTGCAGGGTCTTCAAGGTTGTGGTGCGAGATTTCGCCAGGTTCCATTCTGCAGCAAAGGACTGCAGGATCATTCTTGTGCTCTAATGCATATTCCAGTTCGATTGACATTTCATACCTCCTGATAGGATCGGTTTATTAATTACGGCATAATAGGTTAGCCTTAACAAATTAATTGTATCCACTGAGCCATTTTTCAACAAATAGAGTATTTGAATAATCAATTGAAGGCTATCAAATTAAGCTATACCTATTTAAGTCCTGGAAAGTCCAGCTGTCTCAGCGCCTCGAACAGAACTATATTCACTGAATTCGACAGGTTGAATGATCTGAGTCTTGTACTCTCGCTCATCGGTATCCTGATCGCCCACTCCCTGTTAGCTTCTATGAATTCACGAGGCAGACCGGCTGTTTCACGTCCGAACAGGATCATGTCCTCATCCCTGAATTCTGCTTTAGTATACAGCCTGTCTCCTTTTGTTGTGGAAAGCCACATTCTGCGGCCTGCGTATTCTTTAAGAAAGTCGTCAAAGCTTTCGTGCACTTCGAGTCTGACATAAGGCCAGTAATCCAGCCCTGCCCTTCTGAGGCTCTTTTCGTCCAGGCTGAAGCCAAGCGGCTTAACAAGATGCAGCACACTGTCAGTCGCGGCAGCGGATCTGGCAATATTACCTGTATTAGGCGGTATTTCCGGCTCAACCAATACTATATGAATAGCCATAATATCTTCTTTCCCGTGGCGCGGAGAAGTTCTCCCGTCACTGATTTTCAACTATCTTGCAGCGCTCATCGATAATCGATTCGACATCGTCTATGTCTCTTTCCCTCATAAGGATCTCGAGTTCATCTCCACCCCTAAGAATTGTGTGTCCATCAGGTATTATCTCGATGCCGTCTCTCAGTACGGAGACAATAAGAGTCCCCAGTGGAAGTCCGAATTCCATGACGCTCCTGCCGTCCATGTATGAGCCGATGTATACCTCTGCGTCAATGACCGTCTTGCGGTCTCTTATTGAAAGACCTCTTCCGGTACGGCCGGCATGGATAGATGCCGGACTGACAGCGGAAGACTTGGATGAATAGGCCGCAGGCACAACGCCGGTCGCCTTTCTCCTGGCCGCCTTCTGGCTTCTGTGGAGAAGCTGTGTGTAGATCGGCTCTGTTCCGAAGTACTCAGGGATCAGATAAGCTATCAGGGATGCCAGCACCAGCGGCAGCAGGCAGGTGAAGTCCCCTGTCATCTCGGTTATGAGTATTACACCCGTAACCGGAGCTCTTACTATTGCTGAGAAGTATCCTGCCATACCTACTACAACCATTGCTGTGATGTATTTCTGATCAAAGCCGATCAGGCTGAAGAGTCCTGAGCAAAGTCCGCCGGTCACCGCGCCGAGCACGAGGAGCGGCAGGAATATGCCTCCCGGTGAGCCGGATCCGAAGCTTGCTGTAGAGAATATGAACTTGATCAGCAGCATCAGTGCAAGCGCGCCGAGTGTGTATTCTCCTCTGCTGATCTGTCCGACGAGAGGGCTGCCGCTTCCGAGTGCGGCAGGATACAGGAACATCAGGATGAAGGCAAGTGCAAAAGCAGTGATCAGCTTGCCTGTTCTTGAGGCTGTCTCGCCGTGTGTATTAAGTTTGCTGTCGGTCAGGTTGTATGATGAGTTGCCCGGGATCCTGTCTGCGATACGGGCAAAGACTCCGCCTACTATGTCAAAGGCGTCCTGCATGAATGCTATTGTCCGGTTGTAAAGCATTCCGAACAGTCCGAGGATTATTCCGAGTATTATTACTGCCCAGTAGTATTTGAGCGGCAGTCCGTGTTCTACGTCGAACCCGAATACAGGTGTCAGGCCAAAGACATTGGCCGCAACGAATTCGCTCGCTGCGCTGGCTGCCATTGTTGAGAGAAGTACTTCGGCAGAGAAGTTGCGGTGGAGCTCCTCGAGCGCGAATATGGCTCCTGCGAGAGGTGCTCCGAATGCGGCCGCGAGGCCTGCTCCCGCCCCGCATGTGATCAGCAGCCGTTCTTCGGTGAGCAGGCGGTGGCCGGCCCTCGAGACAGCCTTGCCGACCATCGCGCCGAGCTGAATGCTCGGCCCCTCGCGGCCCAGCGCCAGTCCGCCTCCGATCGCCAGAGCACATCCGGTGACCTTGCCGATGATCACCCTGTGCCAGCGCATATCCTTCTGCCCTTTCAGTTCAGCCTCAACCTGCGGAATACCCGAGCCGGCGCTCTCCGGCTCCCAGCCAAGCAGCGCACTTATAATCAATGCCAGAACCAGCAGAGCAACACCTGCCAGCGCAGCTCCTACCGCTCCGCTTCCGGCATACCCGATCATCCTGCCGCGCAGCTGATCAGCACCTTCAAGCATAAGTCTGAATACGGAAATAAGGGCGCCAGTTATCAGACCGATAACAACGCCCTCAGCAACTATCGTGTATTTAAAACTGTCTCTCCGTCTGAGATTTTCTGCTGCGGTTTCTTTAGTAGCTTTCATGTAGAATGATTTGATAATCTGTTATTAATTTACCTGGTTTATTTCCGGCTTTATCACAAGCCACACTGATTGCCTCATGACTCAGCTTCAGATTAATCGCAGGACAGGCTAATTGCCTGATTCCTCAGCTTCAGTCTCTTCACCTGCAGCATCAGACTGCTCTGCCGCCCCGGCACCGTCAGATGCAGCACCGTCAGCGGATGCCGATGCATCATTATCTGCAACCGGTGTTCCGACATTGACTATGATAGATCTGTCGCCTACACCGCCTTCAAGTATACCCTTGAAAATGACCTCGGCACGCTTGTTTGCTGCCTCAAGTATACCCTTTGACTGTGAGTGCTTTTCCGCATCCTTCTGAGCAGACTGAAGTGCCTGCTTTGTAGCTTCTTTGCGGTCTGTCTTGATTATCGAGGTCTTGTTGTCATAGAACTCCAGCGAGTCAGGATCGATATTGACTGCCAGGACTTTGGCCTCAGGAACATTGACAACAACACTGTCATCATTAACCTCAATGCTGACCTTCTCAAGATCAAATCCGGCATTTATCTCTGCTTCATACTTCATGGTGAAGCCGTTCTTGTCGATGAGAGGAATAGTACCCTCACTGAATCTTACGATGCCGGTGTAGTAATTCTTCTCGACTGTCAGTTCAGACGATTCCTGGAGTCTCTCCATCAGCCCCTTGGCGTCGACCTTAGGCTGAGCTTTCATGCGGAAATAGAACATTCCGCCTGCAGCCAGGGCTGCTCCGATCAGAAGTGTAATTAGTATGGTCAGTATCTTTTTCACGTCTCCGATCCTCCCTTCTGTTAATCAGGAACGCAATTCAATCCGGTTACCTCTTGCCCCCTTTGCTGCCGCCGAGGTTGGCGTTCTTAAGAATATTGGTATCGAATGTAAATGTTATTGATTCCTCAGTTCTCTGTCTCTTCATTGCGAGCTGTATCATTCTGTCGAGCAGTTCTGTATATGGAACACCGACAGGTTCCCACAGATAGAATGAAAGTGAACCCGGAATAGGATTGATCTCGTTGAAATACAGTTTGCCGGTCTCTTCATCGATCATAAAGTCGATTCTGGATACGCCGTTGCAGCCGAGAGCTTTGAATGATCTGACTGCGAGGTCTCTGACTTCTTCACGTTCTTCCGTAGACAGATCTGCCGGAATCTTTCTGGCGAGATTAGCCATCCCCGCGCCTTTCGAGCCATTTCCGCCCTTGCTGCCTCCGGCTTTGCCGCCTTTGCCTCCGCCGCTGTTTACATACTTGTCCTCATAACTCAGAATTTCAGCGGTGTGCAGCGGCTCTTCGCACTCAGAAGCGATTGCCTCATTCTCATCTCCGAGAACGGAGCAGTTGATTTCTCTCAGTTTGCCGATTGCGTGCTCAACCAGCACTCTCGTCGCGTATCTGAAAGCATCATCGAGGGAATTCACCAGCTCAGCCCTGGTCTTTGCGACGCTGATTCCTACACTTGAACCAAGGTTGACCGGCTTTACGATTACCGGATAGCCGAAGGCCTTCTCGATTCTCTCAGGAAGGCTGTCCATGTCCATGTAGTCTGCAAGTGTATACACCTCAGCATCAAGCACCGGGATATCATGCATTTTCAGAACAGCTTTGGTTATGAACTTGTCCATGCTGATCGCGGAAGCTGTCACATCCGGTCCGACGAAAG
>JBGUIG010000007.1:0-14951 GCA_045112795.1 Anaerovoracaceae bacterium
ATTACCGGCAGAAGGAGAGAGTCATACTTTGTTAAGAGCAACTGCCTTCTGCCCTGCTTAAGAATATAAGAAGGAGAGCACTATGAAACTTGTTTACACAGGAAAGACCAAGAACGTATTCGAACTCGAGAACGGAAATTATCTTCTGAAATTCAAAGACGATGTTACAGGTAAAGACGGAAAGTTTGATCCGGGCGAAAACCAGATCGGCCTCACTATCGAGGGTGTCGGCGACTTCAATCTTCGCATGACTGACTACTTCTTCAAGAAAATCAACGAAGCAGGAATCAGAACACACTTTGTCAAGGTTAATCTTGAAGACACAACAATGGAAGTTAAGCCTGCTAAGGTATTCGGACACGGCCTCGAGGTTATCTGCAGACTCAGAGCTGTAGGAAGCTTCATCAAGAGATACGGTGAATACATCGAGCCTGGCACAGAGCTCCCTTCATATGTTGAGACTACATTCAAGAACGACGCACTCGGCGACCCGCTGGTAACCAAGGACGGACTTGTAGTTCTCGGAATCATGACCGAAGAGCAGTATGACGACCTCAGAGCAATGACACAGCAGATCACCAAGATCGTTGCTGACGACCTCAAGGAAAAAGGTCTCGATCTCTACGATATCAAGTTCGAGTTCGGCTATGACGCAGAAGGCAAAGTAATGCTGATCGATGAGATCGCATCCGGCAACATGAGAGTTTACAAGGATGGCGAGTATATTGATCCGCTGACACTCAACACACTCTTCTTCGCTTAATCTATACCGGAACTCATCCTCGGGGGGACTGACTGCGGTGAGAATGCTTCCGAATCAAGGGGCACAGGGACCGGAGACCGGGAATAAATATAAGGAGGCCTTATGGGCGGCTTTTTCGGAATAACCTCAAATCAGGACTGCATACTGGATGTGTATTTCGGTACAGATTACCATTCACATCTTGGAACGAGGCGCGGGGGACTGGCTTCGTTCGATCCTGAATTCGGATTTCAGAGAGAGATCCATAATATAGAAAATGCACCTTTCCGTACCAAATTCGAAGGTATTACAAACAAGATGCATGGAACAGCAGCTATCGGATGTATCAGCGATACAGATCCGCAGCCGCTGCTCTTCCGCTCGGTCAGCGGTACTTTTGCTATTGCAACCATCGGCATAATCAACAATCAGGATGAGATCATTGATCTCGTACTGAATGGCGCGCATGGACATCTTGAAGCCAAGACCGGCGGCAAAATCAACCAGACAGAACTTGTCGCAGCACTCATTGCAGAGAAGGATGACCTGGTAGACGGTATAAGATATGCGCAGGAAACAATCGACGGAACAGTATCGGTTCTTATCCTCAAGGATGGCGGCAGTATTCTGGCTGCCCGTGATATCAACGGACGTCTTCCTATTCGCATAGGAATCGGCGAATACTCCTGTGCCGCAGCATTTGAATCCTTTACTCTGTCCAAGATGGGATATGAGGAGCAGAGAGACCTCGGACCGGGAGAAATCGTAGAGATTTCACCGCAGGGTGTTGAACAGAAGCTCCCTCCGAGTGACAAGATGAGAATCTGCGCTTTTCTCTGGAGCTATTACGGTTATCCGACAACTACCTATGAAGGCGTTAACGTCGAGATGATGAGATACGAAAACGGACGTATTCTGGCGAAAAATGATATCGAAAAAGGCTTTGATATCAATGGCATAGACTATGTCGGAGGCGTTCCTGACAGCGGCACACCGCATGCTATCGGATATTCGAATGAAACACATCTGCCTTTTGCACGTGCTTTCATCAAGTACACGCCTACCTGGGCGAGAAGCTTTATGCCTCAGACTCAGGAAGAGCGTAACAAGGTTGCCAAGATGAAACAGATTCCGGTAACTGAACTGATCAAGGACAAGGATCTGCTGTTCGTAGATGATTCGATAGTAAGAGGTACACAGCTACGCGAGACAGTCGATTTCCTGTACGCGAACGGCGCTAAGTCAGTTCATATGAGATCCGCATGCCCGCCTATCATGTATGCGTGCAAGTATCTCAATTTCTCAAGAAACAACAGCGATATGGACCTTCTGTCAAGAAGGACAATTGCCAAACTAGAGGGTGAAGAAGGTATGAAACATCTGGATGAATACGCAGATGCGAATACTCCAAGGGGCAAAAAACTGCGTGAGACTATCGCCAGAGAGATGGGCTTTGAAACACTTGAGTTCCAGACACTTGAAGGTGTTGTTCAGGCAATCGGCATAGACCGCTGCAAGCTCTGCACTTATTGCTGGAACGGGGAAGAGTAAAGAGAGGTACTCATGAATACAAAATCAAGATCTGACAGCTACGCAGCTGCCGGAGTAGACATCACTGCCGGATACAGAGCTGTCGAGCTCATGAAAAGCCACATTGCAAGAACTGTCATCCCGGGAGTAATGGGAGGCGTAGGCGGATTCGGCGGACTGTTTGAGCTGGACCTCGAAGGCATGAATATCAGAAAGCCGGTGCTGGTCAGCGGAACAGACGGAGTCGGCACCAAGCTCAAGCTGGCATTCATAATGGACAAGCATGACACTATCGGAATCGACTGTGTGGCTATGTGTGTCAACGATGTCATCTGCGCCGGAGCAAAGCCGCTCTTCTTCCTTGATTATATTGCATGCGGCAAGAATGTTCCTGAGAGAATCGAGCAGATCGTTGCAGGTGTGTGCGAAGGCTGCGTGCAGTCAGGTGCTGCTCTGATCGGTGGCGAGACAGCCGAGATGCCAGGATTTTACCCTGCAGATGAATACGACCTGGCAGGATATGTTACAGGAATCGTAGACAAGGATAAGATAATAGACAACAGCAGAATGAAAGCCGGAGATCTGATCATCGCTCTTCCTTCGAGCGGAGTTCACTCCAATGGCTTTTCACTCGTGCGCAAGGTATTCAATTTCGAGAAGATTGACAAGATGGCGCTGAAAGCCGGAAACACTATGCTCGGCGGCAGGTCACTCGGCGAAACACTTCTCGAACCTACGAAAATTTACGTAAAGCCTGTGCTCGCTTTGCTTGAAGAGATACAGGTCAAGGGAATCTCGCACATCACAGGCGGAGGCTTCTATGAGAATATTCCGAGAAGTATTCCTGACGGGCTGGGTGCCAGAATCCGCAAAAAGGCAGTAAAAGTGCTGCCTATCTTCGACATGATTGCAGAGGTCGGAGGAATCAGTGAGCATGACATGTTCAACACTTTCAATATGGGTGTGGGAATGTCGATTGTGGTCAGCCGCGAAGATGCTGACCGGGCTCTTGAGATACTCAGAGAGAACGGAGAAGACGCGTATCTCATCGGAGAGATCGTTGCTTCCTCTGAGAAGATAGAAATAATTTAAAAAGCAGACAGATGCCATGTGCAGAATCAGATGCCGTGGCATCTGTTTTTCTGCAGATATGGGTGTGAATCTGCAAATCAGAGCGTGGAGATAAAAATGCGTGCTGATTAATGAAGAATTAACACTGACAATTACAGGATAAAGGCGGAATGTTATGAGTGAAAAAGTTAAGATTGCGGTGCTTGTCAGCGGCGGCGGCACTAATCTGCAGGCGCTGATCGATGCTGAGCGCGCGGGGCTGATAAGCGACGGGGAAATCTCGCTGGTCATCTGCAACAGGAATGGGGCATATGCTCTTGAGCGCGCGGCGTCGGCAGGCATTGACGCAGAGGTAGTCACAAGGAAAGCCTGCGGGGGCCAGGAAGGCTTTGAAGCAAGAATGACCGAGCTTCTGGAGGCAAAAGGGATTGAACTGATCGTTCTTGCCGGATTTCTGAACATCCTCAGCAATGACTTTGTCAGCAGATATGATCACAGAATAGTGAACATTCACCCTTCACTGATTCCGGCATTCTGCGGAGACGGCTTCTACGGACTTAAACCTCACATCGCTGCGCTCGAACGCGGCGTTAAGGTCACAGGAGCAACCGTGCACTTTGTCAATGAGATAGCTGACGGAGGAGAGATCATAGCGCAGAAAGCTGTTGAGGTGCAGGAAGGCGACACACCGGAAATCCTGCAGAGACGTGTTATGGAGCAGGCAGAATGGATCATACTTCCTGAATCAGTGGCCAGACTGTGCACTGAGATCCGCAGAAGCAGACAGACGGTATAAAACAGCCGGACAAAGCCTTTAAGGGCTTTGCCTTCAGGCTGATTAATGAGATAAATAACAATCAAGCAAATAGAGAGGAAAGGTTAAGAGGTATGGACACTTACAAAGTAATAAGTTTCAGCGAAGCAGTTGAGGGCAACAGCTATCCGGGAAGAGGCATTGTAGTCGGAGAGACTCCTGACGCAAACAAAGCTGTAGCAGCTTATTTCATCATGGGAAGAAGCGAGAATTCGAGAAACAGAGTTTTCACAGTCAAAAATGGAGTTGTTTATACTGAACCGTTTGATATCGCGAAGCTCAAAGATCCGAGCCTCATTATCTATGCTGCAGTAAGAAGGGTAAACAATCATCTTATCGTCACTAACGGAAACCAGACTGATACTGTTGCTGATGGACTGGTTGCAGGTAAGAACTTCTACACTTCACTTGAGAGCAGATGCTTTGAACCTGATGCTCCTAACTTCACACCGAGAATCAGTGCTGAGATCGAGTTTGATGAGCAGGCTGGATTCAAATACAGAATGAGCATCCTCAAGAGTGGTGATGCTGAAGGCACCGTATGCAACAGATTCGGATTTGATTATGCGCCGGTTGCAGGTCTCGGACACTTCCTCCACACTTATGAATGCGACGGAAATCCGCTGCCTACTTTCAGCGGTGAGCCTACTCGCGTCGCAATCAAGAACGACATCGATGAATTCGCTGATGAGATCTGGACTTCACTTGACGAGGACAACAAAATTTCACTTTATGTAGTTTATACAGATCTGCTGACAGGTGAATCCGAAAGCAGAATCTTCAACAAGCACGAGAAATAAACAGAAAGAGGTACGTAAATGAAAGAATTTGAACTGAAATACGGATGCAACCCTAACCAGAAGCCTGCCAAGATCTATATGGCTGACGGAAGCGACCTGCCTCTTGAAATTCTCAACGGCAGACCGGGCTATATCAATTTCCTCGACGCTCTGAACTCATGGCAGCTGGTCAAGGAACTCAAAGAAGAACTCGGAATGCCTGCAGCCGCATCCTTCAAGCATGTCAGCCCTACAAGCGCAGCTGTCGGAACAGTTCTTCCGGACAAGCTCAAGAAGGCATGCTTTGTTGATGACATCGAAGGACTTGACGATTCCCCGCTTGCATGCGCATATGCAAGGGCAAGAGGAACTGACAGAATGTGCTCATTCGGCGACTGGGTTGCTCTGTCTGATGTATGCGACGCAACAACTGCCAGACTTATCAAGAGAGAGGTATCCGACGGCGTTATCGCTCCGGGATATACAGACGAAGCTCTTGAGCTTCTCAAAGCCAAGAGAAAGGGCGGCTACAACATCGTTAAGATCGATCCTGACTACATGCCTCCTGAAAAAGAGACCAAGCAGGTGTTCGGCGTTACATTCGAGCAGGGACACAACTTCTTCAGAATCAACAGAGAACTCCTTGCCAATGTTGTTACCGCAAAGAAGGACCTTCCTGAAGAAGCAGTACGCGACCTCATCATCGCGCTGATTACACTCAAATATACACAGTCAAACTCCGTCTGCTTTGCATATGACGGACAGGCTATCGGCGTCGGTGCCGGCCAGCAGTCAAGAGTTCACTGCACAAGACTCGCAGGCGGCAAAGCTGATACATGGTTCCTCCGTCAGCATGACAAGGTTCTGGGACTCCCGTTCAGGCCGGAACTCGGACGCCCTGACAGAGACAATGTTATCGATGCATATATCAACAAGAATGAAGAAGACTGCTGCGCTGAAGGCGTATGGCAGAAGTACTTCACAGAGAGACCTGAGCCGTTTACCGCTGAAGAGCAGAGAGCTTACCTCGATACACTTTCAGGTGTCAGCTGCGGATCAGATGCTTTCTTCCCGTTCTTTGACAATGTTCAGAGAGCAGCTGCCAGCGGCGTAAGCTACATTGCAGAACCGGGCGGATCAATCAGAGACGATCTGGTTATCAAGTGCTGTGACGATCTTGGCATCGCAATGGCATTTACTGGAATGAGACTTTTCCATCACTAAACAAACAGCGCTGCATTAATGGTATACTAAACAAAACAGCACTATTACATTAATAGGAGGACTGAAATGAATATTCTGGTTGTCGGAGGCGGCGGCAGAGAGCATGCCATAATCAAGAAGCTCAGAGAGAATGCAGAAGTAGAGAAGATCTACGCGCTGCCGGGAAACGGAGGCATCGGCAGAGATGCTGAATGCGTTCCGGTCAAAGCGACAGATGTTGAGGGAATCGTACAGTTTGCGAAAAAAGTAAGGCCGGATTATGCGGTAGTGGCACCGGATGATCCGCTGGTGCTTGGCTGTGTCGACGCGCTGACCAGTATCGGTGTCCCTTGCTTCGGACCTGATTCCAAAGCTGCAGTTATTGAGGGCAGCAAGGTTTTCTCCAAGAACCTGATGAAGAAATACGGTATACCGACTGCAAGATATCAGACTTTCGAGGACATGGAGGATGCGCTGTATTATCTGGAGACGGCTCCTATCCCGACTGTTATCAAGGCTGACGGACTGGCTCTGGGCAAGGGCGTAATAATTGCTGAGACCAGAGAGGACGCCAAGGCAGCTGTCCGTGAAATGATGGAAAATCACAAGTTCGGCAAGAGCGGTGACAGGATTGTTATCGAGGAATTCCTTGAGGGACCGGAGGTGTCCGTTCTGAGTTTTACTGACGGTAAGACGGTCGTTCCGATGATCAGTTCGATGGATCACAAGCGCGCAGGCGATGGTGATACCGGGCTGAACACGGGTGGTATGGGAACCATCGCCCCGAATCCGTATTATACGGATGAGGTGGCGGCAAGGTGCATGGAGGAGATTTTCCTGCCGACGATGCGCGCGATGAATGCAGAGGGCAGAACCTTCAAGGGCTGCCTGTATTTCGGTCTGATGATCACAGCAGACGGGCCTAAAGTCATAGAATACAACTGCCGTTTCGGAGATCCTGAGACGCAGGTTGTACTGCCGCTTCTCGAGACAGACCTGCTGACTATTATGAAAGCAGTCACTGAAGAGAGACTCAGTGAAATACCTGTTAAGTGGGCTGACGGATCTGCCTGCTGCGTAGTAGCGGCTTCAGATGGATATCCTGTCAGCTACGAAAAAGGATACGAAATTACAATTCCTGAGGAAATCTGGCCGTATGTATATGTTGCCGGCGCATCAGAAGAAGACGGCAAGCTTCTTACATCCGGAGGCAGAGTACTTGGTGTAACTGCGGTAAAGCCTACACTTGCCGAGGCCATTGAAGCGTCATATGAAATGCTCGATGAGATCGACTTTGCCAACAAGTATTACAGGGTGGACATCGGACAGAAAGCCCTGAAAGCACTAAGATAAAATCTGAAGAATCATTCAGATTTGTATAATTACGGACGTATCTGTGAGATGATAGGTAATAACTATATTTATTATGCAGCAGTACGTCCGTTATTCGTTTCACTGCTGAGATGGGACTTGCATGCCTGGATGAAGGGTGCAGCACAGAATGGAGAACTATATGGTTTATAGAATATATGTTGAGAAAAAACCGGGACTTGCAAATGAAGCTGCGGCTTTGAAGAGTGACGCAAAAACACTTCTCGGAATAAAAGGCCTTGAGAATGTCAGGATCATCAACAGATACGATGCCGAGAACATCGATCCGACACTTTTCGATGACTGCATTTATAAGGTGTTCGCTGAACCTCAGCTGGATAACACTTCCGAGAGCCTGTACAAGCTGATCGGAACAGCTAACGCAGACAGCAGTGATGCAAGTCAGCCTGCGTGCGTGTTTGCTGTGGAAGCGCTTCCGGGACAGTTCGATCAGAGAGCTGACTCGGCTGAACAGTGCATACAGATCATTTCACAGGGCGAGAGACCGGTCGTAAAATTTGCAAGAGTATATGCTCTGTACGGAAAACTGAGCGAAGAAGACATCCGGGCAGTCAAGGGCTATGTTATCAATCCGGTTGAGACAAGAGAAGCAAGCCTTGATAAGCCGGATACTCTTTCTGTACAGTATGACATTCCTGAAGAAGTAGAGACCCTGACTGGCTTTACACAGATGGAAGACAGCAGCCTTGCAGCTTATATCAAGGATATGGGCCTTGCAATGGATGAGGCAGACCTAGCTATGTGCAGAGATTACTTCAGAGACACAGAGCATAGGGATCCTACTATTACAGAGCTGAAAATGATCGACACATACTGGTCAGATCACTGCAGACACACCACTTTCGGAACAATAATAGATGATGTTAAGTTTGAGGATGAGGTGCTGCAGAACGCGTTTGAGGACTACATCAAAGCCCGCGTCCTCCTCGGAAGGACCAAGCCGGTATGCCTCATGGATCTGGCAACAGTAGCAGTCAGATATCTCAAGAAACTCGGAAGACTCGACAAACTCGATGAGTCTGAGGAAATTAATGCCTGCACAGTAAAAATCAACGTTCAGGTAGACGGTGAGGATGAGCCATGGCTTCTCCTCTTCAAGAACGAAACACACAATCATCCGACAGAGATCGAGCCGTTCGGAGGAGCGGCAACATGTCTCGGCGGATGCATCAGAGACCCGCTGAGCGGAAGAGCGTATGCTTACTCCGCTATGAGAGTCACAGGAGCGGCAGATCCGCTGCAGCCTGTAAGTGAGACTCTCCCGGGCAAACTCCCGCAGCGCTCGATCACAACAACAGCTGCACGCGGCTACTCCAGCTACGGCAACCAGATCGGACTCTGTACGGGTATTGTAGATGAAATATATCATCCGGGATATGCTGCCAAGAGAATGGAAGTCGGCGCTGTTATGGCTGCCGCTCCGGCTGTCAATGTCAGAAGAGAGCGTCCGGAGCCGGGCGATGTAGTCCTGCTTCTCGGAGGTTCGACAGGACGTGACGGTATTGGCGGCGCAACCGGGTCATCCAAAGCGCATGATTCACACTCAGTTGAAACATGCGGTGCCGAGGTACAGAAGGGTAATGCGCCGGAAGAGCGCAAGATCCAGAGACTCTTCAGAAACGGAGATGCTACACGTCTTATCAAGAGATGCAATGACTTTGGCGCAGGCGGAGTCAGCGTTGCTATCGGAGAGCTTGCTGACGGCCTTGTTATCAATCTCGACGCAGTGCCTAAGAAATACGAAGGTCTTGACGGAACAGAGCTGGCGATTTCCGAATCTCAGGAGAGAATGGCATGCGTTGTTGCTCCGGAAGACAAGTACATGTTCATGAATCTTGCCGCTGAGGAAAACCTGCAGTGCGTTCAGGTAGCGACAGTTACAGAAGAGCCGCGTCTCGTAATGAACTGGAACGGCAAGACTATCGTAGATATCAGCAGAGAATTCCTCAACTCCAATGGAGCTGAAAAGCACATCAATGTCGCGCCTGCAGCTCCGGGAGACTGGCAGTCAACAAGTCTGTATCATAAGTATTCGCAGGCAGCAAACAGCAACGATGCACAAGCGAAACCTGGTTTTGCCGAACTTTACATGGACGTTGCGGCAGATCTCAACACATGCTCCAAGAGAGGCCTGTCTGAGAGATTTGACTCAACTATCGGAGCCGGCACAGTACTGATGCCTTTCGGAGGACGCAATCAGCTGACACCGATCCAGGCAATGGTACACAAGATCCCTCTTGAGAAGGGCTTCACAGATGACTGCTCACTCATGTCATGGGGATTCAACCCGTACATCACATCGGCTTCTCCGTATCACGGAGCATATCTTGCCGTAGTTGAGTCTGTAGCTAAACTGATTGCTACAGGCGCGGACTTTAATGACGTTTATCTGTCATTCCAGGAATACTTCCCTTCACTCAGAAGCGATGAGAAGAGATGGGGTCTCCCGCTGGCAGCACTCCTCGGAGCATTTGAGGCTCAGATGGGACTCGGAATCGGATCGATCGGAGGAAAGGACTCAATGAGCGGAACCTTCGAGGATATCGACGTCCCTCCGACACTCATCTCCTTCGCGGTCACTATGGGCAAAACGGAAAATATCGTTTCGCCGGAGTTCAAGGAAGCAGGCCATAAGGTCGTAATGCTGACACCGGATATCGAAAATGACAACAGTGGTGTCGGAGAAGGTCTTCCTAGACCGGGCTCGCTGATCAAAGTATGGGAAAAAACAGCAGAACTCGTGCGCGCGGGTAAAGTGGCAGCAGCATATGCCCCTGGAATCGGCGGAATTGCAGAAGCCATCATGAAGATGACATACGGAAACGGTATCGGATTCAGCTTTGTCAGCAGCAAGGAAGACTCTCCATACAGCTCTGACGCACTTGAACTCGATGAGCTGTTCGGTTATGCGTATGGCAGCATCATTCTCGAGCTGAATGAAGATACTGCATTCGGACGCGGAATCGATGTAAGAGTACTCGGACATACCACCGAGAGTCAGACAATTACATGGGAAGGTGAAACCGTTCAGATCGGAGAACTGCTCTTCAGATACGAAGGCAAGCTCGAGAGCGTTTTCCCTAACAACACAGGAGACAGCAAGGTAGGAGCAATCCAGAACCTCGGTTACAGGAACAGAGGCTGGACGACGACCATATACAAGAAAGCAGAACCTAAGGTCCTCATTCCGGTATTCCCGGGAACAAACTGCGAATACGACAGCGCCCGCGCAATCAGGGAAGCAGGTGCAAAGCCTCAGATCATGGTCATCAGAAATCGTTCATCGGAAGATATTAAGCAGTCAGTCGAGAAATTCGCAGCTGAACTGAAAGACTCGCAGATGGTATTCATTCCGGGCGGATTCTCCGGCGGAGATGAACCTGACGGTTCAGCTAAGTTCATTACTGCTTTCTTCCGCAATGCTGAGATAAGTGATGCAGTTACTGATCTTCTCGACAACAGGGACGGCCTGATGGCAGGTATCTGTAACGGATTCCAGGCACTGATCAAGCTGGGACTCGTTCCTTACGGCAAGATTATCGACACTGATGAAACATGCCCGACTCTGACATACAATACAATCGCTTGCCACCAGTCAAGAATTGTCAGAGTAAGAATCGCTTCAAACAAATCACCTTGGCTGAGATTCACCAAGGTAGGTGATATCTACTCTGCACCGGTATCTCACGGAGAGGGCAGATTCATAGCTGATGAGGAGCTGATAAGAAAGCTTGCACTCAATGGTCAAATCGCTACACAGTATGTTGATCTTGAAGGCAACGCAACAGCCGACATCAGATTCAACCCGAACGGATCCATGATGGCTATCGAGGGTATAACTTCACCGGATGGCAGAGTCTTCGGTAAGATGGCTCATGCAGAGAGAGTCGGTGAAGGACTGTATAAGAATGTCGAAGGAGATTATTTCAACAAGATGTTCGAAAGTGCAGTAAGATATTTCAGATAAAACCCGGGTTATTATTGTTCTTAATTAAAACAAGGACACTTTTATGGCCAAGTGTGTGATATAGTGACGACGCGAACAGGATAACCGGAAGAAAAGAAACGGGGGCTGAAATGGAAAATAATAAATGCAGGGCATTCATTGAATGCGTTGAGAAGGGCAGTATTTCTGCAGCAGCAGATTCGCTGGGTTATACACCTTCTGCGATCAGTCAGCTCATCACTTCACTTGAAAAGGAACTCGATCTTAAGATACTTATTCGCTCGCAGAAAGGAGTCCGCCCTACATCTGAAGGAGAAGCTCTTCTACCTGCGATGAGGGCTTACCTTGCGAAGGAGCAGGACATATACGCAATCGCCTCAGATCTGAAAGGTGTTGTAACCGGAACTCTTTCACTTGCCGTATATCCGAGTGTTGCTACAAGCTGGCTCCCGGCAATTGTCAGACGTTTCAAAGCCGACTATCCGGGAATCCGCATTAATATCATGGAAAGCATCCGCTCGGATGTATTCCAGCACTTTGAGCAGAATACCGCGGATGTGGCAATTCTTGCTTACGCAGAACCGATGCCTTTCGAATGGACGCCGCTGATCGAAGTACCTGTAATTGCTGCTTTGCCTCTTGACCACCCTATGGCGGGCAGAAAATCATTCCCGATCAAGGAATGTGAGCATGGTGACTTCATTCTCGGATCCTGGGGAAATGAACGTGAGATAATTGAAATTCTTAATAAGTACAATGTTCATCCTAATGTAACGTATACAACTTTCGATACTCCGGCAACCCTGGCACTTGTCAGAATGGGACTTGGCCTGAGCCTGGTGAATGAATTAAGTGCCAGATACTGGCATGAGCACCTGGTCAAATTGCCGTTAGATCCGCCGGAAACAGTCACATTCGGAATCGCGGTGCCGTCATCTGATCTTATGACCAATGCGGCTAAGAAATTCGTTCAGTGCGCAATAGATTATTTCAAAGAAGATTAAAAACAAGACCCGGAGATGGCTCCGGGTCTTTTGTTTAAGGCGTGTTATGAAGTTTGAACTATGCAGTCAGATTATTATCTGGCTGTTTTTACTGTTAATTATTTAGCCTGCTTGTGTGCATATGCTTTTGAAAAGAATACCCACTTTGCTACGAGAACTGCTGCGAATGATCCACCTACGAGAATGTTTGCTACCATGACCGTGACCTCCATATAAACCTCAAAATAGATAGTGCTAAGTGCTTATACAGTCTGTTCTGAATACCAGACTCTGTACTCACAGCTGCAGTTTACTAAATCGTTGATAAATTGTAAATTTAAGATTATTTATACAATCTTTAAATTCAGCTTAAAGGATTTGTTAAAGGAAAAACAATCATCTGAGCGTGTTGCTGTCAGAAAATTCTCCTTGTTCTTAGGCCTGTAAAGATTACTGAGAAGGATCAACTCCTCTTCTTAATTACATTGTATCTTTTTCAAAACATAAGTAAAGTCACTATTTTTTACAGGTATATTAAGTATAACTAAAAGTAAAAAACCGATGAAAACGGAGGGCCGCAAATGGAAAGTGCAAGGTGCAAAGCGTTTATGGAGTCTGCTGAACG
The DNA here is from genome assembly GCA_045112795.1 of Anaerovoracaceae bacterium. Classification (GTDB taxonomy): domain Bacteria; phylum Bacillota; class Clostridia; order Peptostreptococcales; family Anaerovoracaceae; genus Crickella. Next base: position 13,086 of record JBGUIG010000007.1, read on the forward strand.
CGGAAGTTTTAAAGCTGCTGCCGAAGCCATGGGCTATACTCCATCGGCCATCAGCCAGCTTGTAGCTGCTCTTGAAAAAGAGCTGGGACTGAATCTTCTCATAAGATCGAAAAAGGGCGTAAAGCTTACTGAAGAAGGGGTAAAGCTGCTCCCTATAGTCAGGTCATATCTTGCAAGAGAGAAGGAAATGTACGAGCTGGCAGAAGAACTGCAGGGCCTGTCAGTAGGTAATCTGACTATAGCGGCATACCCGAGCGTTGCCATTACATGGCTTCCGGAAATAGTACGGAACTTCCAGAAGGATTTTCCTTCTATTGAGTTCAGCATCATGGAAGGAGTCCGTCAGGAAATCTTCCAGCATCTGGATCAGCATATAGCCGATATGGGATTCCTGGCATATGCAGAACCGATGAATTATGAGTGGATACCGCTTGCTGATGAAGAGATGATAGCTGTAGTACCGGAAAATCACCGTTTTGCATCCCTGGGCAGATATCCTGTTGCGGAAATTGAGAAAGATCCTTTCATCATGACATCCTGGGGGCAGGACGCTGAAATACTGGAGATTTTCAAGTCAAATAATGTGACACCGCATGTTAAATACAAGACATACGATACCCCTGCAACGCTGGCCATGGTCAGAATGGGACTCGGAATAACTATATGCAATGAGCTCGCCGCTCAGTACTGGAATGAGCACCTTGTCAAGCTGCCGCTGGATCCTCCTTCAAGAGTTACATTCGGTATTGCATATACTGATATGGAACATATGACTGCCGCTTCTAAGAAATTTCTGGACTACGCAGTGAAATATCTGACAAAGCCGGCAGGTTAAAACGATACTCAGAATACAGAATCAGAACAAATAATGAAGGACCCGGTCTTGTATGACCAGGTCCTTCACTCATTATTATTAATATGGGATTGTTTATATACTAATTATTTATTTTCCTTCTCGTGTTCCATTTCGATATCTTCCATGTCCATTACTGCGCCTGCATACATTGCACATGCGATTCCGAGAATAATTCCGCCTACCATCATTTTGATTCCTCCTTCATATATTGCCATCAGGGGTGCGGCCTTATCTTCTGCAGCAGAGCCCTCATGACTGCCATTCGCCCGACGCCTGTAAGAGCACCAGGCGCTAATTTCATTCTGACAAGATTTTGTGGATCCTATTCCTATCAGTCAGCTAATCTCTTTAAGATTTGCTTAACTCTTCTTGTTGTCTAAATTATAGTGTGGAAATTAAATAAAGTAAAACTATAATAATTAATCATTATGGACAGTAATACTTAACGATAAGTCAAATCTGTTTTGAGGGGATAATCTATGTCTGACCGGAAATGAAAAGGATGTGAAAAAAGAAGAATACAGTAGATTTACCTGAGAATTAATTGTAAAATTGATGAGTAAGACTGATGCGGCGCGCAACAAACTTATTCATTATAGTTTGGCGAAGAGAACACGCATGCTGCATAGACTTAATACTCTGAAGAAAATCTTAAGAGGAGGAACTGTTATGGAAAAATATGTATGTGACGTTTGCGGTTATGTTTATGATCCTGAAGTAGGTGATCCTGATAACGGTATCGAGCCGGGAACAGCATTCGCTGATATTCCTGAAGATTGGGTATGCCCACTTTGCGGAGTAGGTAAGGACAGCTTCAGCGCTGAATAATATGTAGGAAAAGAGGGTCCGTTTGATATCGTTGGACCCTGTTTTCATAATAACGGGAAACATGCAGGTTCATCATAATCTGCAGCAACACACGAAGAGGAGCAAATAATGTATAAAGTTGTAAGAAGAAAAGCTCTCAGACCGACAGTAACGCAGCTGGAGATCGAGGCGCCTCTTGTAGC
>JBGUIG010000008.1:0-19258 GCA_045112795.1 Anaerovoracaceae bacterium
TCACGCACACCCCACACCTCTGCGGAGCTTTCCTCGGCTTTACGTTAGGATGCGCTTCACGCGACTTCCCCGAGCTCTATAACCCCAACTGTCTGTACTCAGTCGGCGCTATTCGGAGTATTAGCGAATCCCCTTCAAGGCGTTACCCTCTCATTTGAGATTTCAGTCATGCAGTTCTCTAAAACCACATTTTCAATATTCAATTGTTAACGCGACTTTAGGCTACGCTTTTGTCGGTTATTCCTACCGCTTTGGGCGTAGAACGTGTCGCACCATTGGCGAACTCATCCATGAGGAACTGCACATGCACCGGAAGTGATCCTCCGTACTTCTTGTCAGCTACTTCAAAGAGCTGCTGGAACAGCTGCGTGTACAAGAGCGACACAAGGAAGTTAAAGGATGTGTCATTGTCAGGGATGATGGCAAAGAGTGCTGTCTTCTCCTCGCCAAGCTTCCACAGATCAAGCTCATCCGTTATCGTGAGCCCTGCAACACTTTCAAGGTTGAACTTCTCAAGTCTTGCAGCAAGTGTGATTTGGATTGACTTAAGCGTCTTGGCGGAACCAGAGTGATATGCGTCATAGTACTTGAGCGCTATGTGATCCGGCTCTGTTCTTCTGAGGTCTGAGAAGAGTGTGTCCAGTGCACTCATCGCATTGCTGTCATCCTCATCAACATCTCCGGCACGGAGCATTTCCATGACCATCGCAAAGTTCTGTTCTTCCTCCGGTGCCTCATACTTCAGATAGAAAATAAGAGCCAGAAGCAGCATCTGGGCAGCTGTGTCCCAGAATGGATCCTGACTCTGTGCACCTTTAGGTGTTGTTGATTTGAACAGATTGGTCACAAGTCTCTGCACATCATTATCGTCTCTGAGATAGACGAATGGATTATAGCAATGACTGCGCGGCATATCTATCAGGTCGAGTACTTTGACCTTGTAGCCTTTCTTCATCAGCAGATAGCCGATGTCTCTTAAGATCTCTCCTTTTGGAGAGCTTTTGTCAAGCCCCTTTTTTGTATAACCTCTAAAGTTGATGCATACGGCTGCAACCATTAGAAAACATGACTGCAGCCGCATTTTCTAGGCAAAAAGTGCCTGATCTTCGATCAAAAGCTCATTTATTATCAACTTTTTCAGCATTTCTTCAGGCTTTCCTTTTGCTTCATCCGAGGATTTCGCTTCAAGAAAAAAGACCGTTTTACCGATCTTCTCTTCAAATCCATTTCTTTTTTCTTCGATCCTATTCGTCATCTCCGAACACCTCCTTCAGCGCATCCATAAGCGCATGAGCCTCTTCTTCGGTCAGCGTGATCCCCTTTCCGCACTTTTCTCTGCCCGGATGCCAGTTTCTGATGTCATACTTCGGATCACCCCCGTTCCAGCTGACGAGATTTATCTCTCTGGTATAGCCTCTTTCATTTTCCGAGAGCACCGCAATCGGTCTCACGATTTCATAAGTAATAGCTTTTTCTGTCATAATGATTCCTCCTTCAAGATTTGAGCAATAAAAGAGGCAGCCGTTATTTGACTGCCTCATGTATTATTGTGGAGCTATTTGTTTTTCATATTATCTTAGTTCTTTCTTTCATAGTATCCGCTATGTGTTTCATAATCACTGCCTGAATCGCGGTTTTCAAAATCGGTTATAACTATTACTTTCCCAAGATCAGCAGCTTCTCCCCCTTTAGCAGTATAGTGTGTAACTATTTCATCCTCAACTAATACTTTGGTACCGTGCATAAAGTAATAATAATTATGCGTATTTTCAGTTAAGTATCTTTCACATTCCAAGGATCCGCCATCATACTCTATCAATAATTCCGGCTGAAAATAAGTGGATAAATACTTGGATTGATTCGTACTAATACCCTTAACATAAATCGTTATTTCATCTACATTCTGCCCGCCTTGTGTAATTGCATTCTTTTGTCCAGACTTAAATACAAAGGTTCCAGCGTAACTGCTATATTTATCAAATATTTCTGCAAGTATGCTAATCTTATCCTCATCTAGTAAGCCAAAAGCGGCTACTTCACTTAGCTTCTCTTTTGCTTTCCATAAATCACCCTTATCAACCAACGATTGCATTTCAGCATATGTTGCTTTCAACTTCTCAATTTGTTCTATCTTATTCTTGCTATCGGAGAAATCTCCTAAAGATTCTAATTCACGAATCGCTTCATCAAATTCGCCTTCCTTACAAATATTGAGGGCATCTTCATATGCCTCTTTCAATTCACCTATTTTTTCTATCTCGGATACACATTTTTCCGTATATTCTTGTGAGTCTTTATAGCTACCCAATGCTTCAAATGCATCAAGCGCCTGCTCATAATCACCTTGTTCATAAAGCGCTATTGCAGAGGCGTAAGCTTCAGCATTCTTTCTGTTTTGTTGTGTAACCCCAATTATGGCAGCTATTGCAACTACTATTGCTAATACGCATGCGCCAATAATGAGTTTTTTCTTTTTCTCTTTTTCTGCCTTATCGATAATAGCCTGAGCTTCTACCGCCTTTGCCGCACTATCCTTATAGTGAGAGTCCTTCTCCAAGGAGTCAAACACTGTTTTCGCTTTTCGTGCACTAGATGCAGTTCCATTTTCCAAATCAGCAACAGCATCAGAGTACTCTTTCTCAATGACTAACTCATCATACTTTTTCTTTAATTGATCATGCCTTGTGTTGCTATCTTTGTAGTTATCCTTCCTAAGCTCATCAAATGCATCCAGTGCTTTCTTGTAGTCATCTAACGTTTCTGCTCGATTCTGCAACTGAATAGCAACTTGGTACCTAGATTCTTTATCCTGCTCTTCTTTTTCCTTTTTACGTTCTTCCTCTTCTTTGATTCTGACTTGAAGCGAGGATATGTAATCATTGGAGTCCTTGTACCCACGTATTCCCTTGAAGAGTTCGAGTGCTTTCTTTTTATCAGATGTACCTCTCGCTTGTTTATATATTGGTTCCTTTTCAATATATTCCAGAATGTCTTTCAATTCTTTTTTTAATGATTCGTCCGCATAGCGATCAAGCTTCTTATAATTGTTATTTGAAGCAAATGATGTGGCACTATTTTTTAATGCACTTATGGACTTGCATTGCATATCAGCAAGCAGAAGATATTTATACAGCCGATAATCGGTAGGGAAATAATCTAAAGCAGCATTAGCGTATGATTTAACTTTTCCCCATTCACCATCTTCTAAGAATATTTCGATTCTTGTAATCGTTGGTTCAATATTATCGGGATTAATATTTATGTTATTGGCAAAACCCGCTGAGTTTGTGCTTCCCGCCCCATTATTTCTAAAAAACTGAATTCGTTCATTTATAATTTGAATGCATTCTTCAAGACCCGCAAACGCACCGAGAGTTGAACTGTATTTGTACGTTTGTCCAGCAGTGTTTATCTCAAATCTTGAAGTACCACCCAAATGCCTTCCAGCATTACCGCCACTCACGGATATGATATCTGTGTAATACAGTGTGAACTGTCGTCCAGCAAAGCCCACTTCATCCCAATCTAAATGGTCTTCATGCAAGTAAATGAACAGTGAGATAAATTGATATTTCCTATCCTGCCACATATTGCCCTCCTAATGCTTTGGCCGTTCAGCGCCAATACTTATACTCTCGTTAGCAAAACAAATTTACTTTCCAATAGTCTTTATGCTTTCATAATCCAAATTAAATAGTTTTATCCACGCTAGCAGAGTCTCCTCTCTCACTTTGCCAACGCCTCTAAGTGATGTGCCACAATAATTTTCAAACCAATATGTTTTATTATCGTCAATATAGAATCTGCCATGTGCTAGTGCGTTTCGGATGCAGTAGAAGTATCCTTCTGTAACTGACACTTTTCCTTCATTTCGTTTAGTGACTAAGTATTCATTTTCTGTTTTCAGTTGCTCAATGGAATCTACGGATTGAAGAACGATATCAGTCTCAGCCACCTTCTTCATAGCAGCTCTAAAACTGTTTAACCTTGCACCATCAAGTCCTCTATCCTCAAAAGTTACTCCTTGCTTGCTTACTTTAGTGAAATAATAATCATATTTTGGATGTTTCTGATCATTGGTAGAATCACGCTCGTCCTTGTTCTTTTTCACTCTTGTATATACTCTCACAGGGCATTTCAGAAGATAGAAATCCACTATTTCCCGAAATGCCTTGTTATCCATATAGGAAGTATCCTTTATTTGGCTATTATCATAAGCAGTAGTTTTCATTCTTACACTTTCATACTATTTTCTTTGCATATTTCACTGCGATTAGAATATCACTAAAAAACGCTGTTTACAATGATTACCAAACCTTGCTTAATCATGACTGACGGAGATGTTTGACACCTCCGTCAGTCATATATGTTCAGCATTGAATTTGCTCTGCATTTACCGACCATCTGCAGGTATTCAGTCCTGGCGGCCTCCCGGTCTTCTTCGGTCGGTGCTGTTTTGCTGTTTGTATACAGCCTGCGCAGTTGCATCTTCTCCATTTTCTCCATCAGTTCATTACGGATATCGTCATGGTAGTCTATGTTGCCATAGACGAAATAATCATGAAGCTTGAAGAATAGAGAAGGCTTTATTTGTATCGATTTCATATTGCGTCACGCTCCTTTGTTTTCCTGTCGATCATAATATCTTTTCTTAATAGCATTAACGGAGGCGTGGCACGCCTCCGTAAGTTCCAATAGTATGGGATCTACTTCCCTCAAAAGCGATCTGTCAACGTAAACGTCAACGAACTGCTAAACACTTTTTTCTTTTTCGGATAGCCTTTTTCTTCCGAAATACTTTTTTACCCTTCGTTGACGTTTTTCGTTGACATGAGTATTACTACCCGCCAAAAACAAGGGGTTCAGCCTTCTCCGGGCAGTAGATATATGTCAACGAAGCGTCAACGAACCATGTCAACGGAGCTGCAGAAATCAAAAAGGGATGTCCTCGTCCATGGTCATCTGCGAAAAACCACATTCCGTTGACACCCCTTCGTTGACATCCGCGATCCTCTCCCAGCCCTTTTGAGTACCATAGTCAGAGCCGAACCGGCGCGGGCTTTCAAAATACCGCCACCCCTCCAGCGTCCCGTCCCGAATAAGCTGATTCATGATGTCATTGATCTCGTTCGTCTGCCATCTCTGAGGCTGAGAGTACTCATTATGAAGTGCTTCCCGGAAAAGCATCTTGGAGCAGACCTTATCTCCGGTGAAGTCCTGCATGAATGACAGGATCAGTCCGGCATCAACATCTTCCTGCATGAACATCCGCTGCCTCTGCCTCACCTCGGCCTCGACCTCCGGCGAGAGCTTCAGGCTGACCTTGCCTCTGCGCCAGATCTCCATGACCTCTGCCCACATCTGTCGGATATACTCTCTGGAATATTTCTCATTGTCCAGAATGAACACCTCAGCCTCGCTTTCATTGCATGCGATCGGCAGGAACCGTCTGTTCCCCGTCCTGTCACTGGGGAGGAAGCTGATCTTGTTCGTTGTCCCTGCGAAGACACACTGCCTCGGCCTGTCTTTCGGATAGCGCTCATAAGGTGTGCGGTAGATCTCTTTCTGCCGTGAGAGGAAGCTCTTGATGGCCTCATTGCTCCTGGCATTGTTGGTGGCAAGCATCTCGGACAGCTCGATGATCCAGTGGCCCTGAAGTTTCTCGTAGACCTTGCCGCTTTCCAGATCCTTGAGATCATCTGTGAACCATTCATCCTCGACTGCAAGCAGCCTGAAGAAAGTCGATTTTCCTGCTCCCTGATCACCGACTACGCAAATGATATAGTCGAACTTGATCCCGGGTCTGAACACTCTGGAGATGGCTCCCAACATGAAGAACTTCAGGATCTCATAAGTGTAATTACTGTCATCTGCTCCAAGGAAGTGGCGGAGCGCGTAACGCACGCGCTCCTGCCCATCCCATTCCAGACTGTTAAGAAAGTCCCTGATCGGATGATAGCTGTCCCTGTTCGCCACGATGTGGATCGCTTCTTCGATTAGCTTCATGGAGCTGATGCCGTAAGTCTTTTCGCAGTACAGATGGATGTTGTAAAGGTCGTTGTCCGTGATGGCCTTGCCGAAGCTGCCGCGATCCCATCCAAGCGGTCTTACTATATCTACCCGCTGTGTCAGCTCGTTGAAACGGATCGCTCCTTTCAGAAGCGGATCATAGGACAGGATCATCTCTGCATTCGCGATACTGTTCTTCGCCTTACCTTTCTCGGTCAGGTCCAGAAGTGCAAGTGTCATTTCCTGTTCCTGCGTCAATTCCATTACTATCACCTCCCTCTGTCATTTCTGTCTGCGGTCAGTCTGCTCTTTTCATATTCGGCAGCACACTTCTCTGCTTCATCTTTTGCTTTCGCCAGCCTCTCCTGGACTGCAGCGATCTTCTCCTGTCTGCGCTCAGGTGTGAGTGCTTCGCCGTCCGGCACCAGCTCCGGCAGCAGCTTCTCGACATACGAGCGGACCTCTTTCAGCATCTCCGCTTCTTCCTGGTGCGGTCTTATCTTCCCGGTCAGTGAATCAAGTTCAGCGGTCAGAGAAGAAAGCTCCGCTCTCAATGCTTCGCCGTTGTACTGCTGATCCGGCATATTCTTTCGTATATATCTGTCTGACTGTTTCCATGCATCAAGCTCGTCCTTATGCTCTTTGGCGAACTTCTCTTTCTTTCCCTTCCAGTGAATGTTTAGGTACTCGCTGTGAACAGCATCCAAAGAAGCCCGGCGGTCACCGTGCTCGATAAGTTTCTCTATCGTTCTGATCCTGCTGCTCAGGTGCTTTATCTGATCCCTAATAGGAAGAGCGTTGTTGTTAAGCTCGGTGAGTCTCGCGTCCAGATCCTCGACAGTCAGAACATCATGCTCGCGCATATACTTTGTGACGGCTACGAAGCTGTCGGCCTCACCCTGAGTGACGAATACTCTTCCTCGGCGGTCGGTTCTGCTGTCCTCAAAGCTCTGTATCAGAAGATCAACGAGCGGCACTTCCTTCGGCTTCATGTCGATCTCAGCGATCGCCTGCTTGATCTCTTCAAGCCAGCCTATCAGTCTGATGATCGTCCTCTTGAGTACATCCATCAGCTTGTTGGCTGCTTTGATGTCGCGGTTCAGATTTCCGATGTTGGTCATGATGCCTCTGCGCTCCATCGCGGTCACGGCAGGTCCCATGTGTACAGTCGGGATCCTGTCGATGCCCTGACGGGCGTATGACTTCATGTTCACTCTCTCGGAACGTCCGGCAGCCTCGAGATATCTGTTCTGTATCTCTTCCCAAGCGTGCCGCCATTTCTCGCAGTTGCTGTGCTCATTCCAATCGACTGTCGGCACCTTGCGGAACTTCCACTTGCCTTTAGCATCACGGATGCGATCGCCGTTCTCATCGAGTACATACTCGCGGTGAGCCTTCTCCATCCATCTTCCATGCTCGTCCATCGGCCTCAAGGTCAGCATGATATGAGCATGCGGATTGTGATCCGGAGGATCCGGATCATGGATCGCGATATCGGCGATCATTCCCTTGGACACGAACTGTTCATAGCAGTATTCTCTGATCAGTTCGACTCTCTGCTCCATCGGCAGCTCTTTCGGCAGAGCGATCACGAATCTTCTGGCGAGCTGCGAGTTCCAGTTGTTCTCGACAGCTTCGACAGAATTCCACAGCGTGTTGCGGTCTGCAAACTCCGGCGGAGCATTCACCGGGAGCATGATCTCGGTGTAGATGATGCCGCGCTTGTCGCTGTAATTCTTTGTTCGGTTGGTTCGCTCATCGAAGAGACGCTCGCCGGACTGGTAAGCAGCCTGAGCAACAGCACAGTGTCCTTTGGATCTCTTGCTTATCTTTATCTTGTAGTGTGGGCATGGCATTTTCATCGCCTCCTTTCATACTGCCCGGAAAAGAAAAGACCGTGTGCCTGTCGCAAATAACGATGCAGTGACACACGGTCATGACTTGTGTTCCTGAGGTCCGCCTGACGATCGCAGGATGCAAGTCAACCCCAGGGGTAGCAGGCTTTGCCTGCGCAGGGGAGCGGACGCGTCCCCTGTGACGGAAGGCACGCAGAGTGCCTGAAGTCGGCCTCTCCGGCCAGGAGCCTTCGGAGAACGCAATGGCACGCCCTGGGGGGCGTGTATAATTGCGCCCTTTCACAGAAAGGGACTTATCCTGTCTCCGGCTGCTCGTCAGTCTGTTCCTTGATGCGGTACATGAATTGCTTCACATTATCGCTCTGGAACACGCTTCTCAGGATTTTGTCGATCTGATCATCAGTGAACTCCTCCGGCGAAAGATACTGTTCAAGCATCGCGCCGTGAGTACAGAGACGATGAGTGCGCTCCCTGCGGAGCTGCTCCTGAGTCTGCTGTTTGAGAGCTTTCAGCTTCTGAGTCTTGACCTTCAGTTCATTCTCGATGCGTTCCTGCTCCGCCTGCAGCTCCTCAACTGTCTTTTTCCTTGCCATTCAATCACCTCCCTTCTCCGGCATTCCGGGCATAATAAAACCGGTGTCACCTTTTTGGTAAACACCGGCATGTATTATTGTTTTCAAATAACTAATATTGCAAAATAGTTATCGTTTAACTGTTATTCACTTGCTTCACTAGTCTCTTTAAAAAGCTCTGTATCAACCCACATTGCAGGCCTCACTCCACAATCTTCATTATTTCTAAGGCCATAGTCAAGCTCTCCACTGCGATCAATATCACTTTCCTCAAGACGATTTAAGGTGCTAATTACTGAATCAATAAGCCAGCAATTATTATTAAAACGCACATTATCTAGGTTACTGTATTTTCTGTATTGATCTTCATTTAATATAAAAACCAAATCCTGTACTGACGAATCATCACACTCATATTCTGTCTCCAGAATGCACTGTCTGTCAGTATCATTAAATGCATCATTAAGGAATGTGTCGTTAAGGAAAGTACGCAATGTAGACAATTTCCAATCAATGGCTTCGGCTTGTACTGTGTCATTAAATGGCATATCTGCAACTTTATCTGTAGATACTATCAAGCTCTTTCCATCCTGAACTTCACATACCCACCAGGTCATTCCTTTACCGTCATATTCGCCGAAAGTCACTTTATCACCAACAGTACTAATATCGCTTCCTATCACTGGCTTTTCTTGCGTTTCCGACTTATCCGCTGCTGTTTCTTCTGAAGTATTAGTAGAAGTTTCTTCTACAGCTGGCTCTTCTGAAACAGCCTCTTCCTCATTTCCTCCTAAAACATACATGCCAACGCATATCAGAAGCGCTATTCCCATAAGCAGAAGGCCCATCTTGAGGCTCTTCTTTTGTGCTTCTTCCTTCCCTCTCTGTTTTTCTGCCTTTCTTTCAGCTCTCTTTTTCTTCATCTCATACTCCACTTGCCGTTGCTATTTCAATTCCTCTGATAGTTCAGCCTTTTCTTCAGCTACCATCAATAATGGTTCTGGATTATAGTTGTAGGATGCTTCGACTTTTTCAATCTTCGTGAAAGAAGAATCTCCAATGCCAAAGAACCTTTCAAAGAATGCCTTGAGTTTATCTATTATTGTCTGCTTCTTGGCTGCCCTGTTGCCACCACCGAAGCGGGAAACCGGCGGCATTAGTTTATCGATATCGGTTCCAGTAGTCTTAACTTCACCATTACGGAAGGAGTCCTCTAAGAAGCGTCTTGTCTCTGCTTCGTTCAACTTTTCTTCAGTGATGATCTGCATTAGTTGCCTCTCGCGTTCCTCCGAAACGTAAGAGCGCCATTCAGTCATAACATCATCAACATCATTGATACCCGCAATAAATGTTTCAATCAGTGCCTTCTTGCTCCGCAGTTCAGGCGATGCATCGATTGCTTTATGAATGGTAATCAGGACCTCCTTATCCTGACAGTGACTGTCATGGTACTTCTTTACCAGCAGAAGAATATAGTCGATATTGATCTCAATCTGCTTGATCAGCTCGACTTCGAAGACTATATCGTCAGTGATATCCTCCTTCTCACCGCCCTCATGCTTCTTTCTCCACTCATCACGCAGATCCTGATAGCGACTGAGATAGTCTTGAAGATCCCGCTCAGTAATAAGCTCTTTACCTGCAAATTCATCGAATGAAGAGAGCAGATTCCTCATACGTAGGATCGCACCGAACAGAGCAATGAAATCCTTCTGGTTTTGTTCTCCGATTATCTGGGGCTGTGAAAGTGGGAACTTAGCTCCCAATTCATTAATGAGATCGACATAGCCAGGATGCTTTTCACCATCGTCATCAAGATAACCATTGTAGTAGTCGTTGAACGTCTTAAGAAGTACTATTCCTGACGCATTCTTATCTCCAAAGAGAGCAATCGCATCATCGACACGCTTCTGAAGATTTCTGAAACAGATAATATTTCCGAATGTCTTGATGCTGTTAAGGATACGGTTCGTACGGCTGAAAGCCTGGATCAAACCATGCATCTTCAGGTTCTTATCGACCCATAGCGTATTCAGTGTGGTTGCATCGAAACCGGTAAGGAACATATTGACCACTATCAGCAAATCCAGCTCTTTGTTCTTCATGCGAAGCGAGACATCTTTGTAGTAGTTCTGGAATTTATCGCCATCAGTGGAATAGTTGGTATGGAACATCTCGTTATAATCCTTGATGGCAGCATCAAGAAAATCACGTGATGATTGATCCAGTGCGGAAGTGTCCTCTGAATTCTCCTCATCCAAAATGCCGTCAGACTCTTCCTCGTTTGCTCCATAGCTGTATATCGTAGCGATCCTAAGTGACTTAGTCGGATCAGCGGCCATCTGTTTTTTGAATTCCTGATAATACAGTTTAGCCATCGGCACCGATGACACGCAGAAAATTGTGTTGAAGCCACTGACACGCTGCTTCTGCTTTATCTCATCTATTGCACCTCTATCAGAAGAAGCTACGTCCGAAATATTTGTAAGAACATTGAAGAGATATGTTTTATCGCCACGATATGTCTTCTGATCGAAGTGATCGAGGATGTATTTGGTTACAAGTCTGATCCGCTCAGGGGCCATGAAGGCTTTTTCACGGTCGATATCCCAGACATCTTTATCATCGATATCCGGATCAGTATCCATAGTTTTTATGTAATCTACCCGGAATGGAAGAACATTCTTATCATTTATCGCATCTACAATAGTATAGGTGTGAAGCTGATCACCAAATGTCTGCTCCGTAGTAAAGAACTGCGGATTGCGAACAGCACCGGCATTCGCTGCGAAGATCGGTGTTCCGGTAAATCCAAATAGATGATACTTCTTGAAGCTCTTAACGATTGCCGTATGCATGTCACCAAACTGAGATCTATGGCATTCGTCAAAGATAATGACAACATGCTTCTGATAGACCTCGTGGCCCGGATTCTTCTTTATGAATGTCGACAACTTTTGAATTGTTGTGATGATGATCCTGCAATCATCTTTTTCCAGCTGCTTCTTTAAAACCGCCGTTGAAGTGTTGCTGTTGGCAGCACCTTTTTCAAAGCGGTCATATTCCTTCATGGTCTGGTAGTCCAAATCCTTACGGTCTACAACGAACAGGACCTTGTCGATATATGGAAGATTTGATGCCAGTCTTGCAGCCTTAAAAGATGTAAGCGTCTTACCAGAACCTGTCGTATGCCAGATATAACCACCGCCCGCAACACTGCCATACTTTTTGTAATTGTTGGCTATCTCGATACGATTCAGAATACGTTCTGTGGCTGTGATCTGATATGGTCGCATGACCATCAGCATATCTTCTGATGTAAATATGCAATACTTGGTAAGCACATTCAGGATGGTATGGCGCGCAAAGAACGTTCTAGTAAAATCAATCAGGTCTGGAATTATTACATTGTTAGCATCAGCCCAGTAGGAAGTGAACTCAAAGCTATTGGAAGTCTTTTCCTTTTTTCCGGTTCCAGATTTATGATCTTTGATAGCATTGAATCTTGTGCTGTTGGAATAGTACTTGGTGTTAGTTCCATTACTGATTACAAAGATTTGGACGTATTCAAATAAACCGCAGCCAGCCCAGAAGGAATCTCTCTGGTAACGGTTGATTTGATTGAACGCTTCTCGAATAGCAACCCCACGTCTCTTCAGCTCGACATGAACCAGCGGAAGGCCATTGACGAGCACCGTTACATCATAGCGGTTATCGTGCTTAGCACCCTGAACCTGTCCAATAACATATTGATTGATGACCTGAAGGAAGTTGTTATGGACATTAGTTTTGTCAATCAGCTTGATGTTCTTGCTGGTTCCGTCATCACGCTTTAAGACTTGAACATAGTCCTCTTGGATCTTTTTGGTCTTCTCAACTATGTGGTCATTAGGATTAGCAACTTTGTCAGAGAGGAAGCGGCTCCATTCATCATCTGAAAACTTAAAGTCATTCAGCTTTTCAAGTTGCACCCTTAGATTCTGCAGTAGTTCCGTTTCTGTATGAATAGGAAGGTATTCATACCCTTGCTCCGTGAGCATGCGTATGAAGTCCTTCTCCAGTTCTGCTTCGCTCTGATATCCATCAGCGCGTTTTTTGACCGGCTCATATTCTGTGACAACAGTATTTTCATTAGTTTGTGCGACTATATTAAAATATGACATTTGCCATTCTCCTAGCTTTACATCTCTTTGAACGACAGCAGTTTGTTCCGATAGTACTCATATTGCTTTTTACGAGCAGCAATTTCAGCGGGAAGCCCTTCACTCAAGTCATTACATATTGTTTCAAAACTATCCAGTATGTCTGCATAGTGCTCCTGCACATCTAATGGTGGAAGAGGTATTTCTATTGATTTTAATGAGGGTATATTCGAATGAACCACTTTACTCTTAACCTTTCCCTTTCTTTTTTGCTCTCTTGCAAAAGAAGTAGATAGCGCATGAGCCAAATACCGTGGGTTTTGCTTATGTTTCATAACTGCAATATCACCGCCTGCAAGGCAACGATCATGACCAATATATGCAACAGACTTTGAAATATCCTCAACACTCTCACCAGTAATAGCAAATAAGATGTCTCCATAATCAAAGAACTTGGGTGATTGAATCGTTTCCAATTTCGTATGCGATACACAAGTATCAAACCATGTGTTGTAGGTAGTATAAATCTCCCCGTAACGCACACAAGGAATCCCATCTTCAGTAACCTGATCCCGTTTGATACCAGCTCCTCGGAAAAAATCTATTGCAATATCACCGAGTTTTACTCGTGGTACCCCCCCATTTTATCGAAAGAAAGCAGTCTATCTCTGTAGTACTCATACTGCTTCTTTCTTGCTGTAAGCTCCGCTGTAAGCTCCGCTGTAAGCTCCGCTGTAAGCTCCGTGAAATTGTCCAAAATTCGGACAATTTCACGCTGCACCTCTATAGGAGGCACAGGGATAACAAACTCTTCTGTGACTGGTAGTGAAATCTGCGGAAGCGATCCCATTCCCGAGGCTGCCGTCCTGAAATACTCTACATTGTTTTTCAAGACATAATACAAGTATTTAACAGATGTTTGATCATCTGCCGTATATGCCCACATCTCATTTTTAAAGGTAAAAGGCTCATCATAATAGATAGCGTCTATTACACCTCTTGACTGAACAATGACAGCTGGTACTCTCGTAATATTTGCATTTGGAATATCTTGTTCTTTAGCATTTATTACTGTTTTTCCTCCAGCAAATATACGTATTTCTCCATCTGGATCCTCAATTTCTTTCATTTTGCCGGCTGTAATAGGTGTTCCCTTTATTCTAGTATATACTTCTTTTATTCTTTTATATGGAACTCCATTAGGACAGTGTTCTTTTATTAGGTCATCTAATCTACTCATGGATAAAACTCCTTAAAGATATACTGTTTCGCTCAATTTATCTTACCAATTTCATTAATGATAGCAGTGATTTCTTTTCGTAGGATTTCCTCACGTGCGACAATCGCTTCGATCTCGTTGTTTAATACTTCGATATCAATTTTTTCTCTAACATCTTCAGCTTCAACATATGTTGTTACGGAAAGATTGTAATTATTAGATACGACTTCTTCATAACTTGCCAAGTGCGAGAAATGTTGTTTTTCTTCTCTGAAGGTAACCGCATTGATAATTGAAGCAATGTTATCTTCCGATAGACGATTGTTTTTTGTGACTTTTATAAATTCCTTTGATGCATCGACAAAGAGAACGTTGTTATCCATCTTATTCTTTCTCAAAAGCATGATATCAACCGAAATTGTCACATTCAGGAAAAGGTTTGCTGGAAGCTGAATAACTGCATCAACATAGTTGTTGTCAACTAAGTACTTCCTGATTTTTTGTTCAGCGCCACTTCGATACATTATTCCGGGGAAGCAAACTATTGCAGCAGCGCCATCAGCAGCCAGCCATGAAAGACTGTGCATTATGAATGCCATATCTCCCTTTGACCTAGGTGCCAGGACTCCAGCAGGGGAGAAGCGAGGATCATTTATAAGTAGTGGATTATTATCGCCTTCCCAAGGAACAGAAAATGGAGGATTAGATACAATTAAATCAAATGGTTCGTCATCCCAGTGTTGTGGAGAAACTAAAGTATCCTCGCGAACAATACTGAATTTATCAAATTCAATATTATGCAAAAACATGTTGATGCGACAAAGGTTGTATGTTGTAAGATCTATTTCCTGGCCATAAAAGCCTTGCCTGATATGATCTTTTCCAAGAATGCGTTCCACTTTTAACAGCAAAGAACCAGATCCACATGCGGGATCATATACTTTATTAATGCGTGTTTTTCCAATCGTACCCAAACGAGCAAGAAGTTCTGAAACATCTGCGGGTGTAAAGTACTGTCCACCTTTTTTCCCTGCATTAGCTGCATACATGCTCATGAGATATTCATATGCATCACCAAAGAGGTCTGCATTTATACCTTCTGTGCTGTATAAAGGCATTTTCGCAACACCATCAAGAAGCGCTGCAAGTACCTTATTGCGCTTAGCAACTGTCTCTCCAATAGATTTGCTATTGACATCAAAGTCATCAAACAGCCCAGCGAAGCTGTTTTCAGAATCACTTCCTTTAGCTGATTCTTCTATATGATTAAAGACCTTTTCGATAGTCTCGTTGAGATTCTCATCACTTGACGCACGTGCACGAACGTTACAAAACAATTCTGACGGTAATATGAAAAAGCCTTTTTCTTCTATAAGGTCTTCTTTTGCCCCCATTGCAGCCTCATCAGGTAGTTTTGCATAGTCAAACTTAGCATCACCAGCAGCATGCTCGCCTGCATTGATATAGGCTGTAAGGTTTTCTGATATATAGCGATAAAACATCGTTACAAGTACATAAGACTTGAAATCCCACTCTGATACATGCCCGGCATGCACTAAGTCCGTGGCAATCTTGTAAATCGTACTAAATAATGCAGCTTGATCCTTATTGATATCTGCCATGTTTTCAGCTCCTTTCTATTATTGCATGGAGCTGCGTTCCAGCTCTTTAAGCATCTTCTGTTTTTCTTCGTAATTATCTAGATACGCTGTCAATGCTCTCTCAACAGCAATTGTCTTGGTCTGCCCTGCATCATCGCAAAGAGCTTCCAACCTTTCATAGATAGGAGTCTCAATGCAGACATTCAGATAAGTACCATTTTTCTTTGGTCGTGCCATAATAATTCTCCTGTTGTAATTACAATGATTATCATCTCTAACATACCACGAACAACTACTTGATTCAACTTGCTATTTTCTATTACCGATACCACTTGCCTTTGCGTACTCGCTAGCAGCTTTACGTCGCTCTTCGCTGTACGGAGCAACCAGTCGGATAGAGACTCTGGACTTCTGGATCTCATAAGTCACGCTGCCGAAATCGGCATCGTCAACGGTCATCTGGCAGAGATCCGGATACTTCTTTGAAAAAGTCGCCAGTCTTTTCTTCAGATCATTATTGAATGTGTAGATCAAAGCAGTATCTTCCGCCTCATTGAAGTTCACTATCGTCTCCCGCTCTTCTTTTGATACATTCTTTTTCTTTGTCATCTTCAGCCCTCCTCTTTTTCCAAGTCAAAAGCCGCCTTTTGAAATACTCAAAACAGCGGCTCGATAGATATATCCAGTTACATATTTCAAATGTAAAATCTCAGCTCTAGAGCATGAAAAAGTTGCGATTTTGCCCCTTTTTTTGACAGTTTTTTGAAAGCACCCCCTTTGATCAGTCGATCAGCTTGACCATCAGTTCATCGACTGCATCAGTATACCTTTCCTCCCTGATCAGCTGGTTCCTCAGTTCATTGAGTGCCAGTATCAGGATCCTGATTTCATAATCATCGAATTTGAATATCTTTTTAAGCATAGCACGCCTCCTCATTCACGTTTAGAAAGGATGACCGCTGCCGCTAAGTCAGCAGCGGCCTTGTTATGAAAAACACCAATACTGCTATTTCGTTGCCGCTATCGAGAATCCAGCGGATCTGTCTGCTGCAGCATGTTTGTACTCTATTTGCTTCCATCGTCTTCTTGCAGCATAGCACTCATCAGAGCAGACCTTTTGTGCCGATGCATGCGGCAGGAATTCCTTGCCGCATTCAGTGCACACCCTCGGATTAGACAGCGCCATCGGATTTGCCGCTCTTTCTCTCTCTGCCTGAGCATTGCTGTATTCCTTCATTTTCCGTTTTCTTCTTGCAGCGAAGCATTCTTCAGAACATATTATCCGTGCATCGCAATCCGGCACAAACAGCTTGCCGCATTCAACGCATTCCCTAGGCTCCAGAGCTGGCTTAGGGTTTCTCTCTTTCTCGGCCCGTATTTTTTCTTTCCGTATTCGCTCTTTTCTTGAAGCACGGCATTCGTCAGAGCAAACAAGCTGCGTCTCTGCATTCGGCCAAAACAGCTTGCCGCATTCAATGCATTCTTTCTGTTCATAGCGATGCTCTCTGCCAAAGTCAGAAGGCTTTAGACCTTTCATCTCCATTCTGTAACCTCTGCTGCCGCAGAGTGAACTGCAATATCTTTGATTGGATTTGTTCGGCCAATATTCCTTGCCGCAGCATTCGCATATTTTCTTCGGGTATAAGTGACCTTCATTTTCAGCAAGTCTGAGAGCCTTCTTCTCAGCACATTTTCCCTTTTCCCTGTCAGATAGGACCTCATCATAATATTTGCGTCTGGTATTACGATCCCGCTTCTTTTTACACTCTTCCGAGCATACTTTCTGCTGACCGTTAACAGGCCAGAACAGCTCCCCGCATATTACGCATTCCTTCTGCCGGAATGAATGCTCACCTTTTACTTTTCTGCTTTCTGTTCTTCGTTTCTCACGTTGAATGCTCCAATAGTGCTTACCAGAGCACTGGCTATTGCAATAGATCTGGCGAGACGTATTAGGCCAGAATTCTTTGCCGCATTGAGGGCATACCTTCTTCGGGTACATATGCCCTTCGTTTTCAGCCAGGCGTTTTTCACGCTTTTCTTTCTGTTTATTCTCTCTCCATATACGCTGACGCTCCTTTTGCTCCTCCGCCTTTCTCTTTTCTTCGGCAGCAGCGGCCTTCTCCATCTCTTTCAGTTCTTTCTTCGATGGAGAAATATCGATCGGACCTACAAAATTGAACAGGATCTCGATCTTCTGGCTTGCTCCGTTCTCATCTTTGACTTTTTCATGGATCAGGACCTTATCGACAAGCTCGCGTATCATTTCCTCGGTCAGTTCAGCCGGATCCTTGTATTTCCGGACAGCTTCTATGAATCTGTCTGTATCGAGCAAAGGAGCTTCTGATTTCTCCATCTCCCTTTGCAGTTGGTCTATTCTTGCAGCAAGTGCATCCTGCTCATCAGAATATTCCCGCATCAGCGACATATATTGCTTCTCCGGCAAGGCTCCCTTTGCATAGTTTCCATAGAGGTCTTTGATCATTTTATCCAGCTCTACGAGCCTTTTCCCGGCTGTTTTAAGCTCTGACCGGTCTGTCTCCGGTTTCGCCCTCATCCGTTTCTCATACTCAGTTCTGATACTGTCAGCAAAGGCTTCTTCATCCTCTATGACTCTGTTCGCCACTCTGCGTATCGCTGCCAGAAGCAACTGCTCTATGTTATCAGCCCCGATATAGTGTCCGGTACAAGCCTGCCTCTTTTGAGAATAATTACCGCAGCGGAATGAGAAGAAATCTGAGCCATCCTTACGGGTGTGGTGATTGATAGACATACGATGACCGCAATCCGCACAGAACAGGAATCCACAGAGTATATGCGAGTTCGTATAATATCCGGACGGCTTGATGCGTTTCAGACGTTCCCAGTCTCTGAATTTCTGTGTCCTGTCCCACAGCTCCTGATCGATTATAGGTTCATGAGTATTCTCAAATACGAGCATGTCATGATAATCGACTTTTCTTCTGTCCATCTTGAAGTTTGGCTTCTCAGATTTCTTCAGGACAGTATGCCCCAGGTATTCTCTTCTCCTGAGGATCGTTGAGATAGTTGTGGTGCTCCATTCACAGGAGCCTTCCTTCGCCCTCATATTGGACTGTTCCGGATGATATTTCTGCGTATACGCGGATGGTATCAGCACCTTGTCTTCTTCGAGGATCTTTGCGATCTTTGCAAGAGTATTACCGTCAGCGGCAAGTTCAAAGATGCGGCGGACGACCTTTGAAGCGACCGGATCAACAACAAGTGTCTGCTTATCATCCGGCCTTCTGTTATAACCATAAGGGATGCTGCCGCTGCAGCGGAGGCCTTCACTCATCCTTGCATTGAATACCGATCTGATCTTGTTACTGGTATCCTTTGCGTACCACTCATTCATGATGTTGAGAAACGGCGTAAAGTCGTTCCCCATCGGCTGATCACTGTCAACACTGTTGTTGATAGCGATATAGCGGACATTCTTCTGAGGGAAAAGGATCTCAGTATAATAGCCGACCTGAAGGTAGTTCCTTCCGAATCGGCTCATATCCTTGACAATGACTGTCCCTACAGTTCCTTTTTCGATCTCATCGAGCATCTGCTGAAATGCAGGCCGGTTGAAGTTGGTCCCGGTATATCCGTCATCTGTGAAGTGCCGGATGTTATCAAAGCCGTTCTTCTTCGCAAAGTCCTCCAGATACTTCTTCTGATTCAGAATACTGTTGGACTCGCCCTGAAGTTCATCGTCCTTGGACAGGCGTTCATATAGCGCAGTTATCTTGATTCCTTGAAATTTAGCCATTTTTGCACACTCCTTTCTGCAGCTGTTTGCTTAGAATCAATGTATTAAAAAATGGCTAAATTTAGTTTCTCCTTTCGGATC
>JBGUIG010000009.1:0-4841 GCA_045112795.1 Anaerovoracaceae bacterium
GCGATAGCTGAATGTGCCGAGTCAGCAGGAGCCGAGGTCGTATTCAGCTCGACCGAGTGCTTCGTCTGAACGGCTGCCGGAGCCATGGATCTGGAGAATCAGAAGAGAGTTAAGGAGTTCTACGATCAGTACGGAGCAGATCAGCTCGTAGTACTCGTAGGCGCTGCTGAAGGTGAGGCTGGCGGCCTCGCTGCAGAGACAGTAGCTCTCGGAGATCCTACATTTGCGGGGTGTCTGGCAGGAGTTTCGTTGAAACTCCCATGTTATCACATATGCGAGCCTGAGATTAAGGAAGAAATCGATGAGGCTGTATATGATGAGCAGATCAGCATGATGGAAATGGTGCTGGATGTAGACGACATTTGCGACGAAATGAATGCAATTCGTGAGCAGGTCGCAGAAGCATAAAATTGATTGAGAACAAGGCGCTGCCGACCGCAGGGTAAACCTCCTGTAGGCAGCGCCATGCTCACAAAAATCATCATTACAACTTTTTTACTCATGGAGGTGAGCCACATGAAAATTTATGACATCGTGATCATTGGAGGTGGACCGGCAGGACTTTCTGCAGGACTGTATGCAGGCAGAGCTAAAATGGACACACTGATCATCGAGCAGCAGAAGTACGGCGGACAGATCGTTATTACTGATGAGCTTGAGAACTATCCGGGATCAATCGAAGGCGAAACAGGTCCTTCACTCATCGCCCGTATGGTAGCTCAGGCAGACAAATTCGGATGCACTAGAGTAGAAGACACTGTCACTGACGTAGAACTCGAAGGTGACGTTAAGATAATCAAGGGAACTAAAGGTGAGTATCAGGCAAAGGCTGTAATCATTACAGGCGGAGCTACTCACACAACAATCGGATGCCCTGGCGAAAAAGAATTCACAGGAAAGGGCGTTTCATACTGCGCAACATGTGATGCTGCATTCTTTGAAGATTTCGAGGTTTACGTAGTAGGCGGCGGAGACGCAGCTGTAGAAGAAGCTATGTATCTCACAAAGTTTGCACGTAAGGTAACTCTTATCCACAGAAGAGACCAGCTGAGAGCAGCAAGATCCATTCAGGAGAAGGCTTTCGCAAACGAAAAAATGGAATTCATGTGGAATACTACAATTGAAGAAATCAAGGGCGACGGAATCGTTACAAGCATGGTAGTCAAAGACACCAAGACCGGTGAGACAAGAGAAATCTTCGCTGACGAAGAAGACGGAACCTTCGGAATCTTCGTATTCATCGGATTCAAGCCGCTTTCAACAATCTATGAAGGCAAGATCGACATGGAGAGAGGATACATCCTCACTGATGATGATATGCATACAAATATCCCTGGCGTATTCGCAGCCGGAGATATCCGTAAGAAGAGCCTCAGACAGGTTGTTACTGCAGCAGCTGACGGAGCTATCGCTGCAACACAGGCAGGAAAGTATATTGAAGAGCTGGCTGGTACAGCTTACAAGTATTAATAGATATCACAATAAAAATAATTCATTTGAATTTTATTCAAGGAGGACATGTCAATGTTAGAGGTTGATAAGAAAACTTTTGAAGAAGAAGTTCTTCAGGCAGAAGGTACTGTAGTAGTTGATTTCTATGGCGATGGATGTGTTCCATGCCAGGCACTGATGCCACATGTACACGCTCTTGCTGATCAGTATGGTGATAAGCTCAAATTCTGTGCACTTAACACATCAAAGGCAAGAAGAGTAGCTATCGGCCAGAAAGTTATGGGACTCCCTGTAATCGCTATTTATCAGAATGGCGATAAGGTTGAGGAGCTCGTAAAGGACGATGCAACCGCTGATGCTGTTAAGGCTATGGTAGAAAAATACGTATAGCATAGTATTAAAATGCTCTGGTGAGGCAGGAGATATTTGCAGCTTCACCGGAGCATATTAAATCACGAAAGAAACACAGGAGACAAATACTATGAGTGATTATGCAGTTTTAAGAGGTGCGAGCTATACACTTGCACATACCCCTGATATGGTCATCCACGATGGAGCTACACAGGTAACTGAGAGAGTTGTAAATCCTAATGGTGAATATCTCAAGGAACTTCCGAAGCACATCAGAAGCTTCTGGGATGCTGTAAGATATGCACCAAATCAGGCATACATCGGAAATATCAACAATGAAGAACTCAAGGCTATCGAGTTCCCTTGGTATGACAAGCTGACCGATATCACTGAGAGAACAGGTAAGTACGGCGAGATCATGCCTGAGGACGAGTACTACGGACTTATGCAGATCTGCGACACTTTCGACCTTGTTGAACTCGAAGCAGGTTTTGCCGCTTCCGTTAAGGAAAAGCTCGCTGCACACGGAATGTTTACTGAAGCTCAGGTTGCAGTTCTTGACAAGAACTCCGGCTTCACAGCAGAGAGCCTTCAGGCTGTAGTAGATGACGGCGGCTGCGGACTCTATTTCGAAAACAAGCTGGTAGGTGTTATCAAGAAAGCGCACGATGTAGATGTAAACCTTTCTGCACATGTAATGCTTGAAAACATTGCGTCCAAAGCAACAAGCGTACTTTCACTTCTTCACCTTGTAAGAGTAACAGGCATTGATCCTTCAGAAGTTGATTACGTAATCGACTGTGCTGAAGAAGCATGCGGAGATATGAACCAGAGAGGCGGCGGCAACTTTGCTAAAGCTGCAGCTGAAATCGCTGGATTTACTAATGCTACAGGTTCAGATACCAGAGGATTCTGCGCAGGCCCTGCACACGCACTGCTGAACGCAGCTTCACTGGTAAAGGCAGGAACCTTTAAGAACGTTGTTGTGACCGCCGGTGGTTGTACCGCAAAACTCGGAATGAACGGCAAGAGCCATGTTGAAAAAGGTCTTCCGATCCTTGAGGACTGCCTTGCAGGTTTCTCTGTACTGATTAGTGAAGACAATGGCACTGACCCGGTCATCCGTACAGATATCGTCGGAAGACATACAGTAGGTACAGGCTCATCACCACAGGCGGTCATCAGCTCACTCGTAACAGATCCGCTCGACGCAGCTGGTCTTAAGATAACTGATGTTGACAAGTATGCACCTGAGATGCAGAACCCTGATATCACAAAACCTGCAGGCGCAGGCGATGTTCCTGAAGCAAACTTCAAGATGATCGCAGCTCTCGGTGTCAAGAAGGGCGCAATTGAGAAGAAGGAACTTGCAAGCTTCATCGTTGAACACGGAATGAAGGGCTGGGCTCCTACACAGGGACACATACCTTCAGGTGTTCCATTCATGGGACCATGCAGAGACCTGATGCTTGATGGCTCCATCAAGAGAGCAATGATCATCGGTAAGGGAAGTCTGTTCCTCGGAAGAATGACTAACCTGTTCGATGGTGTATCCTTCGTAATCGAAGCAAACAATGGACAGAGCGCAGGCGGCGCAGGCATTTCCGAAGAGGAAGTTAAGGGTCTGATCGCAAATGCACTCAAGGATTTTGCAGCCGGACTTCTGGCAGAGTAAAGGAGGGCAATATGGCTCAGAATATTCAGAAACTGATCGCCGAGACCTTCCTTGAAATGGCTAACGGACTTGAAAGCGGCAGCTACGGCAAAAAGCCTAAGATCGCTCTCACCGGAATGGGAAGTGAACACGGTGAAGAGAATTCCATGAATGCAGCTGTAATGGCAGCTGCTGAGGGAATAGATGTTTACTATATCGGTACCCTCGAGGCTCCTGGTGTCACTACTGTTAAGGTAGCTGACGATGAGGAAGGCCACAAGAAGATGGAAGAGCTGCTGGAGAACGGCGAAGTAGATGCAGCTGTTACAATGCATTACCCGTTCCCAATCGGAGTTTCAACTGTCGGCAGAGTCATCACACCTGGTAAAGGCAAAGAGATGTTCATCGCCAACACTACAGGAACTTCAAGCGCTGACAGAATCGAAGGAATGATCAAGAACGCTGTATATGGAATCATCGCAGCAAAGGCTTGCGGAATCGCAGATCCTTCGGTTGGTATCCTGAACGTTGACGGAGCAAGACAGACCGAGAAGGCTCTCAAGGAACTTGCAGACGGCGGTTATCCAATCAGATTCGCTGAGTCAGCAAGAGCTGACGGAGGCTGCGTAATGAGAGGTAATGACCTGCTTCAGGGATCCCCTGATATTATGGTTACCGACTCACTGACAGGCAACGTTCTTGTCAAGACAATGTCTGCATTCCAGACTGGCGGCAGCTATGAGGCTGTCGGCTATGGATACGGCCCTGGCATCGGCGAGGGATATGACAGACTTGTAATGATTATTTCAAGAGCTTCCGGTGCACCTGTTATTGCAGGAGCTATCCGTTATGCCGCTCAGCTGGTAAGAGGCAAGGTCTTTGACGTAGCTGCTAAGGAATTCGCTGCTGCCAAGAAGGCTGGTCTCGACAAGATTCTTCAGGCAAGAAAGGCTGCTGCTAAGCCTGCAGCTGCTGCTGATGAAGAGGTCAAGGCACCTCCTGCTGAGATAGTAACAGCACAGATCGCCGGCATTGAGGTCATGGACCTTGAAGATGGCGTGCAGGCTCTGTGGAAGAAAGGCATTTATGCTGAAAGCGGCATGGGATGCACAGGCCCTATTATCCGTGTTTCAGACGCTAATCTGGAAAAAGCCAAAGAAATTCTTACTGCTGAAGGATATATCGGATAGTCAGATTGATTAACTAATGAGTGAACCGTTCAGAGAGGGGCTGCTTTAATCGCATTTCTGATGGTTCACTCATTCTGGTTTGGATCAGACCATGCTTCAGCACATGGAGAGGAGCAAATAATGTATAAAGTTGTAAGAAGAAAAGCTCTCAGACCGACAGTAACGCAGCTGGAGATCGAGGCGCCTCTTGTAGC
>JBGUIG010000010.1:0-13099 GCA_045112795.1 Anaerovoracaceae bacterium
TCCGGATAATCAGCGGATGTTGTCACTAATATACTTAATGACAAACCGGGCCAGCGGACCGGCATCCTCAATTGATCTGATGCCTACTCCAAGAGTACGGTAAGCTTCAGGTTCAAGCATCCTGGTTTCGTAGTCGCCCGGAAACTCATTGATAGTCAACTCCGGCAGAATTGCAAGCCCAAGGCCTCTCTGCACCATTGACAGAACAGCAAAGTCATCTCTTGAATAATATCTTACATCAGGAGAAAAACCCGCGTCCTCAAATACTCTGTGCGGATCCTTGTCGTAGCTTTTGTATGTCATCAGGAACGGATAATCCTTCAGAATTTCAGTCGGAACATAGTCATATGAACTGAGATCGTGCTTCTCTGAAAATACGACCAGCATCGGATCTTCAATCACAGGTATAAAATCCACATTAACATTGTCTCCCGGATCGCTCATCAGAGCAATATCCAGAGAGCCGTCAATGAGTCCTCTGATCATCTCATCATGTCCGAGTTCCTCAATCTGGAATACTACTTCAGGATAGTTGTTCTGGAAATATTCAAGGATCTGAGGTACCCAGTATACCGAAGTGCTGACGAAGGAACCGATTCTTAAAGTTCCTCTGTGCATTCCCTGAATCTCTGCCATCTCCTGCCCGAGTTTTTCTTCGCAGTTTATCAGGCGCCGCATGGCCGGCAGCAGCATTCTTGCCTCATTGGTAGGCTCAACGCCCCTGTTTGTCTTGAGCAGCAGAGGAAAGCCGATTTCCTCTTCGAATGCTTTCATTGTCTGTGTCAGATAAGATTGAGTGTATCCAAGTTCCAGGCCTGCCTTGGTCAGGCTTCCTTTGTCTATTGCAGCAAGCAATATTTTAATTCTTTGTGTATTCAATTTGCCCCTCTCTAATTGGTTAATAATTTACCCTAAGCCCCAGTATTGTCAATGGTTTCAGATACTTGATTGTACTTTTGAGATACAAGCCAGTCAAAATATTAACAAAGATTGATTGTAAATGCAAACATATGATAGTTTACACGCGTAAATCAAATATTCGTGTGAAGCACCTACGGAAAGATCACAGCCGGCTGAAACTGACTGCGACCATATGCAGCCTCAGACTGACGAGTGACACCGAAGAAGAAAACATGCGTATTCATCACTGCGCATGTGAAGCTTTCAGGTAAACGGACGTAGTGTGGACGAACCTCTGGAGAGAGTCGCCCCAGGGCGGCCACCGAAGAAGTAATACTTTCAGGTACAAGGAACAGGGAGCATGATGCATTAATTTGCATATGTGCTCCCTGCTTTTTATTTACAGGCCATGCTTCTTTCTGTGCTGCCGTTTATGTGTGCCTCTATTCAAGAGGAAGTCCTTTCAAGCCCCCCTGCTTTACGAATATTGCCGGTGTGTAAGTAAGGAGTAAGAAATGGAAACTATTGCAAGTATTAACTCAGCCATTAACAATTTCGTCTGGGGCATTCCTGCCATGGTATGCATTTTCGGAATCGGACTTTATCTGAGCTTCAGAACAAAATTCATTCAGATCACAAAGTTCGGACTGGCCATGAAGGAAACCTTCGGAAAAATCTTCAACAAAGGAGCCACTGCAGAAGGCGCAATCTCCCCTTTCCAGGCACTTTGTACAGCTTTGGCTGCCACAGTAGGAACCGGCAACATTGCCGGTGTTGCAGGAGCTATCGCGATCGGCGGTCCGGGAGCGGTATTCTGGATGTGGATATCCGCCCTGCTCGGTATGTGCACCAAGTTCTCAGAAGTAACACTCGCTGTTCACTTCAGAGAGATCGATGACAACGGAACTTATGTCGGCGGACCGATGTATTACATCAAAAACGGTCTGGGCAAAAACTGGAAATGGCTCGGCTCCATGTTCGCGATCTTCGGAGTACTCGCTGTATTCGGTACCGGAAATGCCACACAGGTAAATACAATCACTACATCAATTGATACAGCCCTCACATCATTCAACGTCATGGGTGAAGGTGGAATCAGGACACTCAATCTCATCATAGGAATAATCCTCGCTGTTCTCATCGCTTTCATCCTTATCGGCGGTGTTCAGAGAATCGGAGCAGTAACAGAGAAGCTCGTTCCTTTCATGGCTGTATTCTACATTCTCCTCGGAATCGGAGTTATCGTAATCAACTTCAGATATGTTCCGGGAGCTATCATCTCCATCTTCGAAGGTGCATTCAGTCCTGCAGGTGTAACAGGCGGTGTAGTCGGAAGCATGTTCCTCAGCGTACAGAAAGGTATTGCAAGAGGTATCTTCTCCAATGAAGCAGGTCTCGGAACGGGATCGATGGCACATGCAAGTGCAGACGTAAACCACCCTGTAAAGCAGGGATTCTTCGGAATATTCGAAGTATTCGTAGATACAATCGTCATCTGCACAATGACTGCTCTCATCATCCTCTGCGGACGCGCACAGTTCGAATACGGTGTACCGGCAGGAGCTGAGATAACAATTCAGGGCTTTACCAATACTTATGGCAGTTGGGTTTCAGTCTTCACAGCTATAGCAATGTGCTGCTTCGCATTTTCAACAATTCTCGGATGGGGACTTTACGGAACAAGATGTTCAGAGTTCCTTTTCGGAAGCAAAGCAGCGAAGCCTTTCCTTATTCTGTATGCACTTGTAGCAATTCTCGGTGCAACAATGGATCTCGGAATCATCTGGGAAGTTGCTGAGACATTCAACGGACTCATGGCAATACCTAACCTGATCGGAGTATTCCTCCTCTCAGGCACAGTAGTCAAGCTCGTCAGAAACTACTTCAGCGAAGATGAATACGTCTCATACTGGGATCAGCACAAGAACAATTAAGATTTCCTGTTAATCCTGAAAACCTCCGCTCAGACAGAGCGGAGGTTTTCGTTTGAAGGATTATGATTAGAGGTTTTCCTGAATTTCTCAGTACTGTTTTCCGGTTATTCGGTTTTGCTGCCTGAGTTATCTGCATCCTGAGACACCGGCAGAGGAGCAGAACAGCTCATTCCTGCGTGATGTTTCTGACAGGATCCTGCATATGGGCAGCCAATGCAGGCTGTTCCTTTTTTCTTTTCTTTGTATATATATCTTGCGGCAAAGAAAAGCATCAGAAATACAGCCAATCCGGCAATAAATGTTGTCATATTCATTTCTCTGCCTCCTTTCTGATATACTCCTGATGTATCAGGATCATCTGATTAATTATACTTGAATACTTTGACGATTAATACTGCTTAGTCTGATATTCAGCTTGTAAAATCCCGCGGCCTGCAAAGACCGCGGGATTCCTGTTGATATCAATTAAGCAACTGCCTTGCTTGTATTGCTCTTATGCAGTGCGTACTGCTCATCGAAGTGAGATCTTACCTTCTTTCCGATGAGGATAGCTGCTGCTACGAAGCAAGCTACTGCAATCAGTCCCGGAACGAATCCTGCTGCCAGGTGGCCCTCAGTAATGAGTGTACCGATCTGGTTAACGAGGAATGCGATTGTGTAACCGGTAGCAAGCTGGAGTCCGATAGCTCCCCACAGCCAGCCTTTGCTCTTCATTTCTGAGTTCATAGCACCGATAGCTGCGAAGCACGGAGGTGTATAGAGGTTGAAGAACAGATAAGCGAGTGCTGTAACTGTTGTCAGGCCCATTGTAGCTGCTACAGTGTTAGCGCCTCCTGTCATTGCAAGCTCCTCAGTATCGATGAAGTTGGTGAGTGCGTATACGACTGCCAAAGTGCCGACGACATTCTCCTTAGCGATGAAACCTGTGATGGCTGCAGCTGCGAGCTGCCATACACCGAATCCGAGCGGAATCAGCAGAACTGCGAACGGAGTAGCGATTGAAGCGAGGATTGATGTGTTCTCTGCGCCCTCTTCAACAACCTGGAAGTGCCAGTTGAAGGTCTGCATTACCTGGACTACCGTGTTGCAGATCAGGATGATTGTTGCAGCCTTTATGATGTAAGCCTTTGCTCTTTCCATCATGGACTTGAAAGCATACTTGAGGCTTGGTGCCTTCCACTTAGGCAGCTCCATGATGAAGAAGGATTTTCTGTACTTGTAACCAGTGATTCCCTTGATCAGAAGAGCTCCGAGGAAGATCAGGCAAAGTCCGAGGAAGTAGCTCAGTGTGCTTACCCAGCCTGCACCGCTGAAAAATGCGCCTGCAAACAGAGCGATTACAGGAATCTTAGCTCCGCAAGGAATGAATGTTGTGAGCATTGCTGTCGCTCTTCTTTCTCTCTCGTCACGGATTGTACGGCATGCCATGATAGCCGGGATACCGCAACCTGTGCCGATTACAACCGGAATTACGGACTTTCCGGAAAGACCTACTCTCTTGAAAATAGGATCCATTACAGCGCTTACACGTGCCATGTAGCCGCAATCCTCGAGAAGAGCAATCAGGAAGTACATTACCATTACCAGTGGCAGGAATCCTACTACAGCACCTACACCGCCGACTATACCGTCAGCGAGAAGTGCAGAGAGAATTGCCGGACTGTTTTCGAGCTGTCCTGCAACCCATCCCTGGAATGTTTCAATCCAGCCCACAAGCCAGTCTGCAACCAGAGGTCCGAGCCATGTCTGAGATACCCAGAATACGCAGAACATTACAGCTGCGAAAATAATAATACCTACGATAGGATTGGTCAGAACATTATCAAGCTTATCCGCTTTGCTTACTTCTGCAGACAGAGTCTTTCTTGTCTCGACCTCAGCAACGATTTTGTTTACAAAGTCATAGCGCTTGCGGTCCTCAGCATCAACAGCTGCCTTGTCATGCAGGTCAATATCAGCCTGCAGATAAGGTGCCTTCTGAATTGTGCCTGCAAGTGAAATTGCCTTGGCTATCATAGGCTCGAGTCCGCTGTGTTTGTCATCTGTGGAGACCGTTTCAAATACAGGGCAGTTCAGCTTCTGTGAAAGCTTTTCTGCATTGATATCTGTACCTTCCTTCTCGTTGATGTCACTCTTGTTAAGTGCAACGACAACCGGAATTCCGAGCTCGAGCAGCTGAGTTGTGAAGAAAAGTGATCTGCTCAGATTTGTAGAATCAACGATATTAACGATGGCATCCGGGTTAGCAGTACGTACATATTCACTTGTTATGCCCTCTTCAGGGGTAAACGGAGACATCGAATATGCTCCCGGAAGGTCGACCGCGATAACTTCCTGTCCCGCTGAGTATTCCTTCTTGAGATGATATTCCTTGCTTCCTACTGTTACGCCGCCCCAATTTCCGACCTTTTCACTTCTGCCCGTCAGAGCATTGTACATAGTGGTCTTGCCGCTGTTAGGATTTCCGGCAAAAGCTATTCTCATTTTGTGTTCCTCCTGTAATTTCCATTGGCAAACTGCGGCAATCTGAGGAGAATACTGTCTGATCAGACAATAATTGCCTCAGAAAGCAGATTGTCCAGGTTGTATCTGCCGTCCTTGATGACCGCAATACAACTCTTCTTCTTCTTGGACACCAGAGTGATCGGCTCGCCTGTATAACAGCCAAGTCTGAACAGAAATGCGTTCATATCATCATCATCAGTATTGATTTCCTTGACAATATAAGTTTTGCCTACTTCGGCATCCAAAAGTGTCTTTTTCTCTTCCATAGTGATTATTCTCCTGTGTTAATTATGACTAGTCGCTAAACACAGATAAGCGAACCCTGCGCATGAGTTCGTGTGTTTTAACTTAGTTAGTTATATAAAACTAACCATCTAAAGTCAATAGGTTCCTCGAAATTCCTACCATCGGTGGGGTTTTTTTCCCGAACAACTCACATTCCCCCATTCCAATCTTGTTTTTAATTCCAAACAGCAAATCTCGTCTGTACATCATAAAAACAAGATATAATCATTCCGTAGGGTCCGGGACAGACTCTCATCTATAGTTTTGCCGGAGGTGACAGATGGAAAACAGCAAAAGCACAGGCATTGTAATCATCGGTGCAACGTTTGTGGATATTAAAGGCTATCCTCATGCACAGTACATACCGGGCGGCCGCAATTCCGGTCATGTCGTGGAGGTTCACGGCGGGGTCAGCCGTAACATAGCAGAAGACATTGCCAACATTGAGCTGAGGCCTACCCTTATCACAGTTGTAGACAAAAGCAGCATGAGTGTTGACGTAGTTAACAAACTCAAGCGTCATCAATGCAATACAGACTACATCAGAGTCACGCCGGACGGGCTCGGTACCTGGCTGGCCGTTTTCGATAATTCAGGTGACGTAGTCGCTTCTATTTCCAAGAGACCTGATGTATCGGTAATCGAGAGGATACTTGATGAACAAGGTGATGAGATTTTCTCAAACGCTGACAGCATAGCAGCAGAATTCGACATCGAGGTGCCTATCCTCAAGAAGATCATCGCTCTCGCCGAGAAACACGGTAAGCCAATCTACTGCCCTGTTTCCAATATGTCCATAGCATTCGAGAGAAGAGATCTCCTTCGCAAGGTTGACTGTCTTGTCTGCAATCTGCAGGAAGCAGGCATACTTTTCTCAGAAGACTATGAAGACCGCACCCCTGAAGAAATGGCAGATATCCTGTCTGAGAAGATCCGTCAGGCTGAGATGCCGGGTATTGTAGTTACAATGGGCGGTCAGGGAGCTGCTTTTGCAAGATCAAACGGTGAAAAAGGCTGGTGCCCTTCACAGAAAGTTTCTGTAAATGACACTACAGGCGCCGGAGACGCGTTCTTCGCCGGAGTTGCTATCGGACTCACATACGGCAAAACGGCAGCTGAGGCCTGCGAGATAGGCACAAGACTTGCCGCTTCGGTAATAGTAACGGACGAAAACGTCTGCCCTCGCTTTATGCCGGCAGAATTCGGACTTGATGTAGACAAAGAGTAACCCGCAGAGCAGTTAGTGAATATATTCATCAAGTAATCATCATTAATCAATAAACAAATAAACAGACAAACCAAAAGGGACAGTGTGATTGACTCGCGCTGTCCCTTTCAGGTTCAATGAGGGTTTATTGTGAAGAATTAGATGTTTCTGTGTCTGATTTTAATTATTTGTCGAAGCTTCCTTCAATTGTGACGTCTCCGCCGTTGTTTGCGGAAATCCAGCCGATCCATGTCTTGCCCGGGTACAGGTTGGCATCGATTACGATTGGCTCTGCCTCTTCGGCAGCTTCCGCATTTTCGTCTTCCTCTGCCTCTTCACCTGCTTCAGCAGCTTCTGCAGCTTTCTCCTCAGCTCTTTCGATTGCAGCCTGTGTTGCATCGAGGTCTGTCATGACCAGCTTGCCGTCTTCAACTTTCCACTCGATGTTCTTGACAGTACCGTGGCTGCAGAGGTAGCCCTTGCCGCCTGCCAGATCATAGTTGCAGTATGTAACTGTATGACCTGCCTGTCCCTGATAATTGTCCTTTGAGATGTATTCAGTATCATCGTAGAGAATCAGGAGATTGTCTCTTGCAAAGTCATTGTCGAAATTCGATGTGTGATACTTCTTGTCCTCGTTGTTGTAAGTCCAGAAAGTGCTGTCCCATGAAGCTTTGTCAGAGTATTTGACTTTGACTGTATCTGCCGGAGTAAAGCTTGTCAGCCATGGCAGCTTATTGAAATTCAGCTTGGTGTATTCCTTAGGTTCAGCTCTGAATCCTTCCTGCTTGAGTGCTTCAGGAACTTTGGCACCGTACAGAATTCCTCTGTGCTCCATCGAAACGGATCTTGTGTGGTCTCTGTCATACAGACCCATAGTGTCATTGAAAGTCATCTCATTGATGTGATCGACTTTATCTCTTCTGAATACAGTCTTGGCACCGATGTATTCGCCTTTGGATGCACTCTGTCCCCAATGGATGAATATTGAGTCAAAGAGTTCAGAGAACTTGATATAAGGCGGACGGGCACTTCTCATAGGTCCGATGATCTCAGGCAGCTTGTTGTAGTCAGCGTAAAGCCAGAGTGTTCTGGTGATACCTGCCTCAACTTCTCCCTGCAGAACGATGTCCGGTGAGTACTCAGGATCGTCAAGTCCCCACTGCGGTCTCGCGTCCGGAGCGTTTTCCACAACAAAAGCAACTATTCTCTGATTGAGAGCATTCGCGTCAAAGCCCTCATCTTCAGTCTGCCCAGTCAGCGGATTTGAAGCAACCTCTTCTACCGGTGCAGGTTCTGCATCGTCGGGTTCTTCCTCCGAGCATCCTGTAACCAGGAATGTACACAGCACCATGACGAGCGCAAGCAATGCTGCGATGAAAGGTCTGATTTTACTATTCTTCATATATACCTCCGGTATTTTACTTTTTTATTCATAGTTATCCTCAGGATAACTTAGATGCTGGGTGTATTATATGCCAATGTAAAGTAGATTTTACCAAATCTTTACAGAATTAAAGAAAACTGTGTTTCTTTTTCTGGGCCGCCTAAGGATACTCCTGCCTTCAGCTCCCCTCTTGTTGTATAATTCTAACAGTTTAGTTATATAAAGCAAAATACCAACGGAGCACAGAATGGAACTCATATACAATTCACAAATCGAATCCGCCGGAGAAATCAAAGTGCATGGTACTGCCGAATTGCCTGCAGGAAGGATGACTCTGCGCAGATACTGCCTCGAAGACGCGGAGCCGCTTTACCGCTGCCTCGGAACAGATCCGGATACATACAGATACTCCGGATGGAATCCTTACGCTACTCCGGAAATGGCACAGGAAACTGTAAGCCGTTTTATCGACAGTTACGATGATGAGCATTCCTATTCCTGGGTAATGGATGTTGATGATGTTCTGATCGGCACAATAGGCGCCTATGACTACGAAGACGGTCGGATTGAGGTAGGATTCACTGTCAGCAGAAACTGGCGTGGGCGCGGATATGCAACGGAAGCTCTGAAGACAGTTCTTGAATATCTTACGCAAAACGAAAATATTCCCTGCGTGACCGCGTGGTGTGCCGCAGAGAATATCGGTTCAGGTCGAGTATTGGAAAAATCCGGAATGAAGCTCGTTAACGTTGAGAAGGAAGGCCTTGAAGTTGAAGGAAAGGTCTATGATAAACTGATTTACGAATACAAGGCAAACGTTAACAACTGAAAGTTTGCTATTTTACGGCAACAACAATCGGCTGATAGAATCCGGTTTCCTCCGGGTATTTCCATGTTACCTCACTGCAGCCGTTTTCAAGAAGCATCTTCGTCAGTTCAGCCCTGCGGGTTGCCCGGTACTCACATTCAAACTTGCTTATTTGCAGTGTTTCATCGTCTTCTATGATGTACTGCGTGAGCCGGTAATTGTCATCTTTCCAGAGCCAGGTCTGAAACGAAACACGCTGCCCTTTCTCAGTCTTGTGAATATATGGCGGGGAATAAGGCGGCTTTTCCTCCAGCAGGCTGTCATAGTCACGGATGCTGGCAACAAAGATGCCTCCCGGTCTGACCTGTCCTACTATACTCTTAACAGCAGATTCCAGCGATTCGCTTGTGAGCATATGCGGTAAAGCGTTATCCATGGCTATCACAATATCAAACTGTTCATCGAAGACTTCCGACAATGCGCAGAAATCCGCGCGCTCGAAACGTATCTCAACATTGTGTTCCTTCGCTCTGCGTTTTGCCTCATCTAATTCATTATCGCTGATATCCGAAGCCGTCACCTGATACCCGAGGGCTGCCAGTCCAATTGCCTGTGTGCCGATACCGCATGCGCAGTCAAGGATCTTTGCCTCCCTGTCAAAACCGCTGTCGCTGAAAATCTTATCCAGAATAACCGCTTGTTCCCTGGTAGTGGCATTCCAGTCAAGGAACAGTTTGTCATACTGAGCCGCCATATTATTGTAAAATGTCTGCGTAATATCCATGTTTTCACCTGATCCATCAAATCCGGTAAGAATTATTGCCTTTCCTCACTGAATCAAAGCTTTGCGGCTTTGACTCTGAATAATCCATGCTTATTGCAATAGTAGAGAAAGCTTCTTGTTCTGCTTATTTTAAAACGTGCCTCGGCGTCTCCTTCAGGGTACAGCTTGCAGATCTCGCACCCATTATCCTTAAGTGCCATAATGAATGAGATATAATGGTTTTTGTTCATCTCATGGGAAATCGTGACATAGTACTCATCTTCAACTTTCTCGACGTGAAGACGGTGACTGTCATCCTCCGGTTCAGCTTCAAGCGCGGGCAAGACTAATCCGCAGCAGCTTACGACAGCTTCTCCGGTGCTCTGAATAATGTTCCCACAGATCGGGCAAACATGGAGCTTCATTCTCAGCATATTAAATGACTTATTTGTGTTTTCCACATCTTCGCCGGAAAAAAGCTCAATAATTGATACGCCCAGAGTCTCTGCCAATGATTCAACGAGAGATATATCAGGGTATCCCCTGCCTGTCTCCCATTTGGATACAGCTTTGTCACTTACTCCAATCTTATCTGCCAGCTGATGCTGGGTCATTTTCTTGTTCTCCCGTAGACGCCTGATCATTGTTCCGGTCACATACTGGTTCATAAGTAATCCCTCCTTTTGATATTAAGGATAATATGCGGAAAAACAATGAACAACCTATCCTGCGTAGACCTTATCATCATCCGGATTTATGTGAGGGAGACTTTCGGTCTCCCTCACATTGCTTTTGGGTAAAATCGTTTAGAAAATCTGACCCGGCAGTCTCATTTTCTTCTTGTAATGGAATAATCTGTCGAACAAATCAACATCTGTGTCATTTACATAGTAACCTGCAGGAGTCTGATATACTCCGGTGATACCATCAAGATATCCCGGTATCAGTTCCTGACACAGGAAGAAGGAGTCGTCGGCATCCTCCGGCAGATCATGGTATCTGATTCCAAACTCACGGGCATAGGTAAACCCGCTTTTGCCATAGAAACCGATGTTGCCTTCAAACAATACCGCGCCAAAGCCCATCTCAGTAGCCTTCTCCAGAGAATAATCAAGCAGCAGCTTGCCATATCCTCTGCGCTTGAGATCCGGGGTGATGCAGATAGGTCCCATTGTAAGTACATCGATGTCCCTGCCGTCATCAGCATTAATCACGGTTCTCATGAACATGTTCTGCCCTATCAGTCTGCCGTTTTGTTCCATAACAAAATCAAGTTCTTTCACGAAAGCAGGATCATTGCGAAGCACATGAATTACATAGTGTTCGCTGCAACCCGGTCTGTAAACATTCCAGAACGACTCTCTTATAAGGTTTTCAACCTCTCTGTATTCTTCTTTCGTCTCTAAACGAATTGTAATGCCATTTATATTCATTGTTTTACCTCCTGAAAATTGTTGACTTCAATTGCTTTTACAGCGGGAGGTTTGTTTGATTATCCGCAAACCTCCCGGTCAGCAGACAATCTCCATTGTGTTGTGTAGTTTTCTCAAACAGCACGCTCCTTTTTAAAAGTCCCTATGAACGCAATTGCGGCAAGGAAGTAATTATACGGTCTTGAAATAGCTTCAGTAAATGTACTGTTCCTTATCAACGTCTGCAACACGACAATCACAAAAAAGACAGGAACAGCAACAAGTATCGACAGTATTACTTTTTTCATAATATCACTTTCTCCTTTATTCGTACTGACTATTATCTTTTTTCTGTTCTCAAAGTGCTCAATCTCTTCAAAAATCTGCTTGACAAACTTTAGAAAGATTTACCGGACTCTTTCGATTATCATTTCTGACGATCCGGTCTCAAGCGAATTATATTCATCATAATGGATGTGATCTCCCGGAACTCCATCAGCAAGCGTCAGAAGTTGTTTTGCCAGAGACATCAATCCTTCTCTGTTTGCCAATATTACCGTTGTGCCATTCACGACTTTTACCCGGATTTCAAAGTCATTTACCCATTCGGTTTTCATAGGCGTCCTCCCAAACCCAATCTATATGTTATTTATCAGTATAAACAGTTATGAGGATAAATAATACATATCCTCGTCTACATCGAAGTCATCAATTTCCGGTTCTATCGCCCTAATCGCACCAAGACAGTGGATCCTTACTACATCGTTACTGTCGGTTTCGGATATCTGCCGCAGCTTCTCCAAATAAGGTCTGACAAATCCCGGTCTTCGTTTACCGAGAACACGGAACATCTCCGGTGCCTCCATCCTCACTTTATCATTTTCATCACATAGAAACTTCTCAAATACCGGCATGTAATTCTCATAAACATCCGGTGTGTTAGTGGCGATATTTTCGGATGCCCAGATAAAGCTCAGCCTGACTTTTGCTTCCTCATCAGAAGCAAATCTGAATAGACTCGCCCAATGCGGTTCTATAACCTGATAACTACCTCTCCCGATCCTACCGAGAGCATTTACCGCCCGCTCCCGCAGAAGCGA
Organism: Anaerovoracaceae bacterium; assembly: GCA_045112795.1. Classification (GTDB taxonomy): domain Bacteria; phylum Bacillota; class Clostridia; order Peptostreptococcales; family Anaerovoracaceae; genus Crickella. The sequence continues at coordinate 12,302 of JBGUIG010000010.1, forward strand.
CACCGGGCTATCAAGAAAGTTTGCTATTATCGGAACCGCATCCTGTACTGCCATCGGGTAGACAAGTCCCATCTCACCAAGCAGCCAGAGCGCCTTTGCCTTGATCTTTTCGGATTCATGGCTAAGCAGAGACGAAACATACGGGATGTTTTCTTCCCACTTGCTTCTGTCTTTTGTCAGAATACCAAGTTCTTTATAGAGTTCTGATTCACTCAACAGGTCACACACCATGATGTATTCGTCAGCGTTTTCCTGGATCGTTCTGAATCCGGCACGCTCATACATGTGCACTGCATAATTTGCTTTCTGCACCGACAGAGATAGCCTCCTATATCCTTTTTCATTCAACAAGGTAATCAATTCCTGAAGGAGACGGGTACCTATGCCATTACTGCGATAATCCTTCAGCACGGACATCGCAAGCGAAGGGGTTTCATTATCGATATGTCCATAATCATTCATGATGCGTGTCCATGCGGCACCGACAACAACATCTTCATCTTCCGCAACTACGCAGAAGTCAGCGGGTTCACTCCCAAAGTTGTCATAGTATAACGCAAGTTCCGGCAGTTCTACTATGGAGCGATCCGGTGGTGTTACACCTTCCGGAATAAAAATCGCTTCATAAAGAAATGTCTTCAGAAGATCATATTCACTTGAGTTCAGTTCTCTGTATATCATGTTTAATTGTGATCCTAAGCCTCACAAACGGGAATTTATAGTGCCTTTCCACCAGACACTTTGATTACCTGACCTGTAATCATTCTTGCCAGCTTGCTTGCCAAGAACAAAATCGTT
>JBGUIG010000011.1:0-8122 GCA_045112795.1 Anaerovoracaceae bacterium
CACCACATTTTTGGCTATGGTTATGTCAATCCAGATGCAGCCATAGTTTTTATTTTGGCTGTTTATTTCTGAAGGCACCGTGAATTATTATTCATCTTCCGGTCATAATCTTTTTCTGCTCATATGTTACTATCTCTAAATATACTCAGGTCAGAGCCTGATATCTTTAAAGGAGGTACAGACATATGGCAGGCAGAGAAAAGATAAGGAAGGTGATAAAGAGTCCTACGAATATGAATCCTGAAATCTCACGACTTGCAGGAGAACTGAACAGAGCGCTGAAAGACGAGGAGATAATACCATCCATACAGAGCAGACTCAGACACAACATTCTTATCATGCCCAAAGAGATACGTGAGGCCAGTGGCATATTGATCTTCGGACGCAGGATAAAAAGCCTGGTTTTTACAACGGATCTGGCTATTATCAAGAACTGTGATGCAGATGCAGTATTCGCTGTTTATCCGTTCACTCCGCAGCAGTCAATAAGCGACGCGATAATACGAGCCGCTGCAGTACCGGTATTTACTGGTATAGGAGGAGGTATAACCAAGGGTCTGCGCTCGGTAAGGCTGGCAAAAGACGCTGAGAGCCAAGGCGCGTTTGGAGTGGTGCTGAATGCCCCGACGAGCAACCGCGACCTTAAACTGGTAGCGACTTCAATCGATATACCGGTCGTGATCACAGTTACCAGCGAGAAGTCAGACATACGTGACAGACTGCGCCATGGTGCGTCTATCATAAACATCGCTGCAGGAGAGAGGACGCCTGACATAGTCCGGATGATAGATGCGAAGTACCCGGATGTACCGATAATAGCATCCGGAGGGAATACGCCGGAGAGCATTAGAGAGACGATAAGGGCCGGGGCAAACGCTATAACATACACACCGCCGACTACTAAAGAACTTTTCGTGGATGTGATGGAACAGTATAGAGAAAAGTATTAATAGATAAAGCATGATAACTCTATGATACATAGGATGATTTTGTTTTAGTATGGCGATAATGTTTCTGCAGGAGGTGAATGTTTATGAATATTGAAAAAACCGGACAATTCATCGCAGAACTTCGCAGGGAGAAGCAGTTCACACAGGTCCAACTGGCAGATGCTATACATGTTTCTGATAAGGCTGTCTCACGTTGGGAGACGGGAAGAGGGTTTCCGGACATCGACAATCTGGAAGCTCTTTCCGAATGTCTGGATGTCTCAATCGCCGAACTCATCAAAGGGGAAAGGATCAATGAGCCGGTATCCGGAGATGAGCTGAACGATATAGCTTCAGACGGTCTGTCGCTTACCAGAAGCCTTATTAAAAAAAGGAAGATCACGAGTACAATACTGGGATTCGTAATGGGACTGATAATTATCATTATTGCAGTGATACACATGATGAGCCCTATATACATAAAAGATCCGGGTAAAGCGCTGACTATAGAAAAACTATCAGACGGAAGTATCGTGGCCGTGCTGGATAAAAATGTCAGCGGTTATGATATTGACCGTTTTATGGATCAGGACAGCGGCAGATCATTGGCTTTTATAGGATGTTATCGCACGAGGTGGGATCAGCTATCCGGGAAGAGCAGTGAAACCCTGGTGAGAATAGGTAATAAGAATGAGATAGACGAGGTGTATTATTACCCTGCTGATGGCGGTGATGTATTGATTTATGGTGAGAAAGGAGCAACGGAAAACGGAGGCGTTGTGACTCTGCCAAGATTGGTCTATAACTACTGGCTGATAATAGGCGGAATTCTGTCTGCTGCCGGGATCATACTGTACCTGACCTGCCGCAAAAAATACTACGCAGAAAAGATACAGAATGCAGTTCTTCTCCCAGTAGCCTTTACGATCAGCATCCCGCTCTGCCTGCTCGGAAGATTTGATGAGGTATATAACGCAAGTTACTACTTTACCGGGATACTGCTCCTGACAGCCGCAGTATATCTGGTACTGAGAATCATCATATTACTCAAAAAAGGGAAATGCGACCTCTGAGGGCTGTATGTTTTCTGATAATAACGGTATTGTTCCATTGAAAGATACTATTATTCCAGTAGTGAGGGCAGTCTGATGGATCAGATAAAGATAGGACAATATATAGCCAATAAGCGGAAAGCTCATAGTTTGACGCAGGAACAATTAGCTGAAAAGCTTGGCAGGAGCCGAAAAGCTGTATCAAAGTGGGAGCGTGGTGTATGCTTGTTTACCATCAGAGCCTTCAGCCAGGCAGCAGAGTGCCAGTCGGAACAAATGTCGATATCGATGTGAAGAAGAAATAAACTATATAAAAGCCATTAGGTGAACACGATGAAAAACCGACCTACTCAGGCTATGCCATAACCTACGGCTGAGCCCGCAAATGGGTCCGCAGTTTCTTCAGAAACACTGAGAATTCAATACATAGAGCATGGTTAGATTGTGGTCACCTTCACCAGTAACGATGGGGCTGTCGCACAATAAAAGTGTGGCAGCCCCATTTATCCGGCGTTATCCGGCGCATTCCCGGTAGCCAGAGCGTTCTGTATTATCAGCTCCGCTGACCCTCTCTTGAGCTGGCATATCCTGTGCATATCCTGAACGTACTCTTCGCGCATGCCGCACTGCAGCCAGTCGATGATCAGCCCGAAACATGCGCACTTGTGGTACCTGATGAAGAGCTCCCTGTCGCTTTCGGATACAGGCACGTCAGGGAAGACCGTCTCCGAGTATTTTCTGATCACGTGCTCGCATATCCTCCACAGGGAAGAAATGTTGGAGTGGCTGCCCGAACTGAATATGTGCATGATGACGCGCTTGTTGGCGCGGGCGAATTCCATTGCCGCAGCAATGCACTCATCTATGGAGTTGAGCTGCGGATACTCAAGTACAAAATCATCCGCCTTATCTGACAGGATGCCCTCAAGAAGTGCGGGGATATCCTGGTAGTGGTAGTAGAAAGTGTTGCGGTTGATCCCGCATCGCTCAGTTATATCTCTTACAGTTATCTTCTCTAGAGGCTTTTCGGCAAGGATATCCAGAAAAGCCTGGTTGATCGCTTTCTTGGTAAGCTCAGAAGCGGCCATATGAGAACCCCCTTTCATTGCTTTGGCCTGAAAGTCAGGCAAAACCGGTGATTTGCCCGGTTTCTGTGCATCACCTGACAATTATCTGTGCAACATCCTTTCCCGGAGAGTTATTATGATGCCGGTAAAAGATGACCATAGGTCAGATAATGATATCATATGGCAGTCTGAAATTAAAGATTCATGAAAGGTCGTGAAAGATATGAAAATTAGTAAAAGAGCTATAAACGTAGCGGTATTTACAGCTGTGGCTCTGATGTTCGTTATGGTTTTCGGTTACACATTCAGAATGTTCAGCGAGATCAAAGCTATGGATCTCAGCGGACTTGATTCAGATAAAATGGGCATCGCAGCGACAGATATGACAGAGGACAGCAGCAAGGCTGAGCCGGGCGAGGCTGATGCGGTCGCCAAAGTTGAGACTGTAATGCTGAACAGCGTGGATGCCAGGGACATGACAGCCAGCATCAGGGCAGACTATGACAACAACAGAATGGTCCTCCTGATCCTCTCGGACGGAACCGAGGCGGCAGCAAAGGCAGATGACCCGGCAGAGTGGAATAAGGTCATCGAACTCGGAGACACCTGCTCAGCAGAAGGTGAGCAGATCCTCAGCAGAAGCGGACTGGAAGGCTGGAGCTTCGATGTTGAGATCCTGAACGATACCTGTCCGCAGAACGCGCTCCTTACATTCGCAGACGGTGAGTGCACATACAATGCAAGAATTGCAGAATAACTGATCTGCGTTCACCTGATCCCTGATAACCCGCATAACTGAAATGGGGCTGCCACATTTTATCCAAATGCGACAGCCCCATTTATTATTGATTATGCTAAAATTAGTGCAAAAGCTCGTGGTTCTGTCTTGGAAACTATTATGGTGAGCCTAACACGGGCGGGCATTTTGCCGCGGTAATAAGACCGCGTATACAGATCGGCGTTACCGCCTGTCCAGGACAGGCATACCGCAAATCCGCAAGCAGAAGCGAAGCGCTTGCGAACGGCTGCAAGCTAACGCCACCATCTCCACCATCGTTATGCTCCAGAGAGAAATCTCCGGAGCTCTTTTTCTTTACTTTTTCATCAGTTGAATCGAAGAATATTTACTTCCAGACGTCAAATTCGCTATAATAAGTAAAGAATTGTAAAAGAGGAGTAAGCAGAGATGTTTTCATATGAAAAACTGGAAGCAGCTTTAAAAGAAAAAGGGATCAGCAAAACAATGCTATCTGAGGATCTGGGTCTTTCCTCAAGAACGGTCGCCAAGATCGCAAAGGGCGAAAAGCTTTCCAAAAGGAGCATGCAAAAGATTGCGGATTATCTTGACCTGCCGGCTGATGACTTAGTACGGGAAGTTTCTGACAACATGATCCTTCAAACACTTAGGGATGAAAAAGAAATGAAGCTGTCCGGAGGCCTTTACCATGAGCTTCAGGTCAGGATGACTTACAATTCGAATCACATAGAGGGCAGCAAGCTTTCAGAAGAACAAACACGAATGATCTTTGAGACGAATACCATCGATATAGGTGATGGTATCCCTGTAGATGATATTCTTGAAACGGTGCATCATTTCCGAGCCATTGATTATGTGATCGACAATGCTGAAGTCATGCTTTCAGAAGATGTTATCAAGCAGCTGCATTTTATCCTGAAACATGATACAAAAGACTCGACTCCTTCATGGTTTGCAGTCGGTGATTATAAAAAGCGTGCAAATGTTGTCGGCGGCAGGGAAACGACCAGACCGTCAGAAGTTCATAAACATATGAAAGCATTGGTAGATGGGTATAATGCAAAGAAAGATATCACAATAGAAGATATTATAGCCTTTCATGCAGAGTTCGAGTACATACATCCGTTCCAGGATGGGAACGGAAGAGTCGGGCGTTTGATTGCACTAAAGGAGTGCCTTCGTCACAATGAGTCGCCGTTTATTATTGAAGATTATAAAAAGCACTACTACTATAGAGGACTTGCAGAATGGAGAAATGAAAAAGGATGGCTCATAGATACATGCCTGGACGGCCAGGATACATTTGTGCGGATCCTGGATATGCTGGATATCCACATTTAGGTATCACTGAACTTTCTACACCGACATGTTAAAGATACATTCAGTCCTGCGGCTGAGTCCGCAAATGAGTCCGCAGGGCTATCAAAAACGTTGGAAATCCAATACTTGGACGCAGATTCGACTCCTGCCATCTCCACCAGCTAGAAAGCCTGAAATTTCAACAATTTCAGGCTTTTTTCGTACTTGAAAATAACCTTTGACTATGGTACGCATAATGCTGATGTTTGCATTGGAAGATATTGAAGAAGCATTTAAAACCCGGTTTGCATACGTGTTATCGTCAGAGTTCCCAAACGATCCTCAAATATATACAAGAACATGTTTGCAAGGAGTTTTGCATCTTACCGGCTTAAAATGCATCTTACCGTAGAGGCTATTGAAGAGAAGCCTCTTATTTTTTTACACTCGAAACGGGCAATCACATAGAGTCAGACAGAGTAAGACATTTGAAAGGAGCCGATCATGGAAAAGCTGTTGTTGCTGGTTTTGATATTGACAGAGATAGGTTTTGCAGCTTTTGCAATGTCCGGAAAGATCACTCGCGGAGAATGGGCGCAGCGCCGTCTTTGCGTTTCAGCGGTCGAATTAGTGACATTCCTGGTCATGACGCTGCTGCCGGGAATCGATTTCAGCTTCAGATTCAAAGGAGTACTGGTGATCCTTGTTCTGCAGCTTATTATTTCCGCGATCTTTTGGCTCATCAGGAGAAAGAAGGAAACTGCCAAAGGGAAACCGTCGATCGTTATAAGAACGGTGCTGGGCATTTTGATTATCTCACTGGCTATGATTCCGGCTTTTATCTTTACCGATTACCATGGACGCCCGCTGTCAGGTGAATATTCTGTAGCGGAGACTGAGGCAATTCTGATCGATTCATCAAGAGCAGATGAATTCGAAAACGACGGATCTTACCGCGAGGTACCGGTACATTTCTTCTATCCGGAAAGCACAGATGCGATAAAAGCTCATTCACTGCCGCTGGTAGTTTTCAGCCATGGCGCTTTCGGTTATTATCAGAGCAATATGTCTGCGTATATGGAACTTGCAAGCAACGGATACGTGGTCATCGCACTTGATCATCCGCATCATTCATTCTTTACGACTGATTCGGCCGGCAAGACGGTTCCGGTGGATATGGGCTTCATACAGTCCGCAATAAAAATCGAGAACAATGAATATGACGCGGAAACGACTTTTGATATCATGTCCAAAGCGATGAAGCTGCGGCTCGATGATATGAACTTTGTACTCGATACGATCAAATCAGCCGTCAAGGCAGAACCTGACGGATCATGGGCATTCAGTAGCGACGGAAGCCGCAGTGATGTCGGCCGCGCACTCTCGCTCATTGATACAGAGAAGATCGGACTCTTCGGACACTCAATGGGAGGAGCCACTTCCGTTACCGCCGGGCGAAGAAGCGATGTTTCCGCGGTCATAGATCTCGACGGAACGATGTTCGGAGAGGTTCTAGGCATCGAAGACGGCGAGGAGATATGCAGCACTGAGCCATATGCAACACCTGTCCTTGATGTAAGGAATCAGAATCATCAGGAAAGCTGCGAGGAAGCATACAAGCTGCAAAAGGATTATGTGAATAATGTTATAATGGATAATGCGGTCGACGGTCACACGACGTATTTCAAGGGAAGTGGTCATATGAACTTTACGGATCTGCCTCTCATCTCGCCTTTTATAGCTAAGGCTCTTGGTACGGGTGACGTCGATCCGGAAGTGTGTATTGATCAGGTAAATACGCTTGTCCTCAGATTCTTCGATCACTACTTGAAAGGGAGCGGAACATTTACTGTAGAAGAAAGCTATTGATGAGATATGGAAATAGAAGTAATCACGATTGGCGAAGATAAGAAAGAGTATATAAGAATAGGCTGTCACAGAGTGGACTCCAATATAGAGGAGATAGTACGTTTCATAGAATCGCGTCAGGGCAGGATAGACGGAAAGGACGGAGACTCACAGGTCAGCATTCCGCTTGCGGACATATTCTATGCAGAATCTGTAGATAACAAAACCTTCATTTATCTGCAGGAGGCTTGCTATGAGTCCGCGCTCAGGCTGTATGAGCTTGAGGAAGCTCTCTCCGGGAACAGATTTGTCCGCATATCGAAATCTGTGATCGTCAATCTTATGAAGGTCGAATCCATAAGACCCGCCCTGAACGGGAGATACATGTGCCGGCTGATGAATGGCGAGGATGTCATCATTTCGCGCAAGTATGTCACCGAAGTCAAGAAAAAAATCTCGAGGTAAGAAATGAAAGAAAGGATAATAGAGACAGCAAAATATTTCTTTATAAGCACGGTCCTGATCAATGTCGCGATGTATGTGACCGGTTCACTGTTCGCTCCTGATCAGAAATTCGGATACGAAGTAATGATCTATCCTCTGATCTACGGTTTTCTTGCCTGCATTCCAAGCTTCATCATGTATACTAATAGGGAACTGAGCGTAAGGCAGGCGCTGATACATAAGATCATTCAGCTGATCATCATTGTGGCAATAATCGAAGCGATGGTTTTCAGAGGAAACATAAGTGGATATGCCATGCAGGCTGCTGCAGTAGCTGGCAGTGTCGTGGTGATCTATTTAGGGGTTGTGCTTATCAGATACAAGATGGATCAGAAAACAGCTCAGGAGATGACAGACCAGCTTAAAGATTTTCAGAATAAAGTCATAACATAAAATCTCCGCAGCAAAAGGTCGCAATCTTGGTCGGGGGTAGAAAACCCACAATGCCCAGACTGCAGTGGTTGCAATGACTTCCAAGTTCAGCATAAGAATTCGACTATCCTTTCATCCACCACTATTTTTGCTCCAGAGAGAAATCTCTGGAGCGCTTAATAGCAAAAGTAAATTCTACAAAATGACGTGAATTTGAGCTGAGAGCTCACAATCACGAAAAAACGTACTGTATCTTCTTAGAAAATAGTGTAAAATTCAAGCATCCGTATAGGC
>JBGUIG010000012.1:0-4457 GCA_045112795.1 Anaerovoracaceae bacterium
TTGAAACGGAGGTGCTTTGATGGATCTGAGAGAAGAGACTGAAAGAATCATTCTTGAGGGATACAACGAAGCGAATGCTCAGGCTAAGCTCTGTCAGGACATTGTTCTCAAAGCGATCTATGAAAGCGGCATGGCAAAGAACGCAACTATCAAAGGCGGAGTCGTCATGCGCAGCATTTCCGGCAACGCCAGACGCGCCACGCAGGATATCGATATAGATCTGATCCGCTATTCCATTTCAGATGAATCGATCAGAGCTTTCGTTTCAAGGCTGAACTGTCTTGAGGGACTGGACATAAAAATCAGCGGCCCGATAATCGAGCTCAATCACCAGGATTATAAAGGGAAGCGTGTGACCATCACCATCACTGACGAGCATGCTAACTCGCTATCTCTCAAGATGGATATAGGTGTTCACAAAGATCTTGACATTGAGCAGGACGAATACTCTTTTGATATAGGCTTTCAGGAAGATGCTGTAAGCCTTCTCATTAACAGCCCGGCCCAAATGATAACAGAGAAGCTGAAATCCCTGCTGAGATTCGGAACGAGATCTACAAGATACAGGGATGTGTTCGACATATGTTATCTCAGCGAGCGGGCAGACAAAGAAAAGCTGCTTTACTGCATGGAAAAATTCATATATGAGGATACAACTCTGTCCGTCAATAACATGGCCGATGTTACACTGCGCCTTGAGCAGGTATTCAGCAGCAAGTCGTTCATACAGAGTGTAAGCAGATCCAGAAGAAACTGGCTTGACGTGCCTGCCGAAGAAGCTCTTGCAACAGATCTGGAGTTTTTCCGCAGTTTATCTGAGTAAGGATGGTTCTTTTTATGCTGAAAAATAGTTCTTTCAGCATATCAACAGGTTTGAGTCCACCCTTATTATCGCATTTACCATATTGACAATGTCTTCAGTTGCCTTCTCTGGCTCCAGAATCCGTATATCTCCTCCAAACCCGAACACCCAACCATAGAACGTCGGGCTGAGGCACACATTGGCGTAGCAGATGAAGGTTTCGCCATTGGATGGCTCGGTCTCCACACCGTCCCCAAAGCGGTCGATGACATACTTCATCAGCTCGTTTCTGCATTCGAGTTTAACTCTGACTTCTTCTCCGTCGTACATCTCGAATATCTTATGAGCATATACAGATACGTTGAAGCCTTCCGATTTTCTGACCGCTTTCTCCTTCAGTGGGGTCACCTCGACCATGCGGTCTACACGAAATGCCGAGATGTTATCGTGCTTATCGCTCCAGCCGACGACATAATAGAAATCCTCGTTCCAGTACATGGCGTACGGACTGATGACATAGACTTCTCCGCCATTGCGGAGGACTTTCTTCTTGTTGCCGTCATACTCTCTGATTTTAAAGCTGATCTTCACCTTATCCTGGATGGCATCGTTGATACAGTCAACCACGACGAATATCTTTTCGTTCTTAGGCTTGATCTTCTCCGTTGTGTATACGCTACGCTTCAGCTGCTTCCTCTGATATTCGCTGACAGTGCTGAGCAATTTGCGGTTGAGCACCCTGCTCCTCTTGTCGGTTATAAAGCGTGACGAGTTGACAGCATCGATCAGCAGCTTCAGTTCCGGGATATCAAAGAGCCTCTTGCCGCAATAATACTTGTTAGGTCTGCCGGTGATCGTAACGATGTCCATGCCGCGCTGTCTGAGCAAAGCGATATCGCTGCGAAGTGTCTTGGTATTCGCAGGCACACCGTTATCTGCCAGATAATCTATAATCTCAAAGGTGTCCATCGGATGCTCATCGTCTGTCTTCTCAAAAAACATCGCCGACAGCACCAGCAGTCTGGCCTTCACCATGTTTTGTTTGTCTTTATCCATAGCGCACTCCTGCCCGTATCAGAGCAGTTACTTCAGTCTCTCAATTTCTTCTGCGGTCAGGGTTATGCCCTTGCCCATTTTGGAGTTCAGTCCTTTTTGCCGTACAGATTATCCATGGCAGCCTTTGCGTATTCACTGCGCATTTCGCTGACACCTCCGAAGTTGATGCCTTCCACCTCTACAGCATCAAGCTCATAGGCGACTACCGGCGGCACTTCTTCGCCTATATCCGTCCATGGTCTTGCGTGCCACTCCCTGTCATAATCGCTGACAGCTTTATAAAGATTATGGAGCCCTTCAGCAACATCATCAGCGTCAAGGAGGAAGGTGAAGTCATCATCAAAGAATACATATCCGTCCTGTTCTTCGTTTATTCGCATCAGAGACCAGAATGAGTCGAAGGCGGCCTCAGTCTCATCATTTGCTGCCTGCACGTCGAAATCCTCTTCGTCTTCAAATTCTTCCGGATCAAGTCTCAATTCCTCAAGGAGTTCCTGCCTCTCCGGATAATCAAAGGTCTCATCAGGATAATGGATCTGCCCGTCTGCATCTTCCCACGACAGAGTGATGCAATTCAGGCCAATGAGGTAAAGTATCAGCTCGGAGACCAGATCGAGCTGTATCTCATTCTCTGCCTTTGCAATCTTGATAAGCTGCGCGATCTTTTTGCGAATAAAAGGAACACCTCCTGCTTCCTCGAAAGCCGGAACCGCACTGCTCATAGTGTTCTCGATCAGTTCCTCCGGCACGGCATTCCATTCTGCTTCTGTCAGGACGCACTTTTCCCCTTCACAAGGTGTGATTATCTCTGTGTCACAGAAATGCGACATGAGGTCTATAAATGATGCACTGAGAAATCTGCTTACTGATTCTCCCGATACTGTTCTGATCACAATGTCCCTCCCCGTACAACTATATACTGCTGCGTTTTACCAGCGTGTTCCTGTCACCATATATTATTATCGATTCTTTGCGTACCGGGTCGCAGTCAACCCCATAGCTTTCAAGTTTATCGACCACCTCGATCAGCGATTTCATGCCGAGGCTTCGGATCCTTACGATAAAGGCCGGATCACCAGCCACCTTGTCAGCGACCTCTCCGAGGGTAGTAAGCCCTGCTCTCTTCAGGCAGTTGTATGCTCTTATGGAAAACCCGCAGTCTTCCAACCCGATCAAGTGCAGTGTCTCCATCACCCCGTTTTTTTCAATAGATTCTCTTATTCTTCGCTTGTCCTCTTCCATTTTTCTGACAGTTCCCTGCAGACCATCGCGAATGTATTTCAGTCTGTCCGGGTGCCGGAGCTTGCGAATGCCTTTTGCCAGTATCTGCCTGATCCGTTCTCTCGACAGCGAAAACTGTTCTCCCGTATCATTCAGAGTCATGTGATCCTTGTACCGCAGCAGTATCGCAGTCTGCTCCTTGTCCTTCAGACTGTCAAGAGCAAACTCAAGGCCATGCATCTGATCATCATTCAGCGGTGTATATGTATCTGAACCGAATACTTTCTCCAGACCTATCTCTGTTATCAGGTTCTCAGGCCACGGCAGCTTCTGCGGCCGCACCTGCTTTGGCGCTGGCGGCTCCTTTGGTTTGGCTGACACCCTGACAGCGGACTCTCCCGGGTATCGAATGCCCATGATCCTGCGGATATCCGCGTCATAGGCATCAGGGCAGACCGCTTTCACTCTGCTGACGATACGCTCCCACGATTCCGCAGGTTCCTCCTCATAGCCTGATGCGATGAATTTGTATCCCCACTTTGTCTCAGGTGTCTCAAGCACCGCTATATGCCATCCGTACTCCTGCCCGAACCTGTTTGTCCTCCTGCGGAAGTCGCCTGTGATGAGATATGTCTGCATCTGAAGATCCGTAATGGCACCCTCATAATTCTTCTCGCCGTTTTCCCTGGCAAATCCGGCTTTCGCCCTGATTTCCGGAGTCATTAGTTCTGATCCGCAGGCTTCTTCATCAAGTCCGAACACGTCCATGATCTTCTTTGAACGGTGAGATGCGAGTCCGTCCTCATACAGGGCATCGTAGTCATAACCGTTGCGCCTGTAATTTGCAAACACCGGGAAGAAGTCCTTATCTACAAACCCTGCATTCCTGCCGAAGAACTTGCCGTATGCAATATCCGGATCGACAGCAAGCATCTTTCTCCACTCCCATGGATCTGTATCAGGATCTCCAGTCCACCACGCGCTGCCTCTTGTGAGTTCTTCCACCGAAAAGCCTTTTACGGCATTGGAAAAAAGAGGGATAAATCCGACAGCATGAACAAGATCTGCCAGATCATCTGCGCTGTTCAGTTCTCTCAGGCGGGCATTGCCGCTTTCCTGCAAAGTCATTCGTTATTCTGCTCCTTCAAGATGCGCGGTACTGTTCCCGCATGCAGCACGATCTTCTTTCGTCTTCAACCTGTATCCTGCGTTTCTGAGCACCTCAAGCGCTTTATCGAAGTTCTCTTCCTTCGTCAGGATATAGTCGGTGTTGTATGTGGATACTGCGAATATGCCGATCTCATTTGTCGCGAGGATCCTGGATATCTTCGCAAGTATGCCGATAAGCGAAAAGTCGAGCACACCGACTATACGGAAC
>JBGUIG010000013.1:0-2299 GCA_045112795.1 Anaerovoracaceae bacterium
TGGCACTGAATATACCAATGTGCTTGATTCATACAGTCCTACATATAAGGTAGGCGGAACCGTCGAAGTACGCTACGATCCTGCAGATCCGAATAAGATCACTTCAGGATATGGCATTGGCATCTACTCGATGGTAGTTGGTGCCGCTATTCTCCTGATAACAGGCTTCTTAACAGTTAAGCAGAAAAAATCCGTCAGTCAGCTTAAAGAGGACTACGGAGAGATCAGCTATCTCCCGTCTGAGAAGGGCGAAGAGCGTGAGCTGTATTTTGTCACAGACCTTGGCACACCAAAATTCGGACATCGCCTGGAAGATGCTGAGCGAAGAGTACTGTACGAAGCAAAAATGACAAAGTTCACGATGCTTTCCGATTATGAGTTTGACTTCATTGACCATGAAAGGATGCAGACAACGCGTCACCTGATCGGACATACAGAGGAGACAGACTGGAACACTCTCCTGATCGACAACAACAGCACCTTCAGGCTTGACGGGATGGATGTGTGGAAACACTTAAGATCCATAGGAGTCACAATTGATTCCCGCTTTGGCAAAGCTGAAGGTATTATGCCGAGCTACGATATCCGCAGAAATGGCGAGACTCTGGCATATGCGGAGAACACCAGCCAATACGTCCACGAAGAAGATGCCGTACAGCATAAAGTAGCAAGTAAGATTCCGAATTCCATGTTCTTCCGCGTCTTCACAAGCGAGAAGAACCTCGATCTGCTGTTCATGATCCTGGTGGCACTTGCCCGCACAGGAGCAACAGACGAGAGAGGTGGCAGCCGCCGTATGCTGCTGAATACTGTTACGAAAGAAACCGAATAACTTCCATTGAGAGCGAGCGTCAGCGAAGCTCGATTGGATGCAATCTACGGCTTAATACCCTCAAATATCCACATCGTCGTAAGGGATCTTCCCGCTTCACGGGTCCCTCCTTATGACAAGTTCGCCGGAGTGCTACATGTTTCAAGCAATTCGGCGTTTTTTGATTTGCAGCGGATCTGATACAAAATCGAGCGATATTTAAAATGTATGAAAAGACAAAGGTAATTTGTATGAGCGGTTCTTTTTTTAATATGAGAAAATCTCAATGTGATTATTCAGAACTATTTTCGATAGTACATGTGCAGTAAATAATCAGATAAACAAGGGGTGGAGAAATGACTAAAGGGGAACAATTATACGAGGGAAAAGCCAAGAAAGTTTTTGCTACGGAAGATCCTGAATTACTGATCGTCTCATACAAGGATGATGCGACTGCATTTAATGGGCTCAAGAAGGGCACCATCCGGGGCAAAGGCGTTATCAACAACAGAATGTCCAACATACTTATGAAGTATCTTGAGACCAGGGGGATCCCGACTCATTATGTTGAAGAGCTTAACGACAGGGATACAGTCGTTAAGAAGGTATCGATCGTTCCTCTCGAGGTAATAGTCAGGAATATCGCAGCAGGCTCCTTCTCCAAGCATTACGGAGTAGAGGAAGGCGTTGTATTCGAATCACCGACTGTTGAGTTCTCATATAAGAATGACGACCTTGGGGATCCGCTTCTCAACACTTATCACGCACTGGCTCTCGGCATTGCGACTGAAGAGGAGATAAAGCTCATAGAAAAGTACGCATTCGGCGTCAACGATATTCTCTCCGATCTGTGGAGAAAGTGCGGAGTAATACTTGTAGATTTCAAGCTGGAATTCGGAAAACTTTCAGATGGTACTATCGTGCTTGCAGATGAGATAAGCCCGGATACATGCCGTCTGTGGGACAGCGAAACCAAAGAGAAGCTCGACAAGGACAGATTCCGCAGAGACCTCGGCGGAGTCGAAGAGGCGTATAACGAGATCATGAGCCGTCTTGAAGAGAATATGAAGTAGATAAAGGAAAAAGCTGTGCTGCCATTGTGCTGACACATGACCTGCAGCACGTGCAGACAGAAGAATGACGGAGAGGACTGCGGTATGGATGGTCCTCTCTTTTCATATGCAGAAGATATGACAGGGCCTATTATATACGTATTTTATTTGAGTGACCCTAAGGTTTATTTTTGAAATATGTTTTTACTTTGACCTGCGGACATATGTCTGCATACAGAAAGGGGTGACTGGAATGAGTACAGTATCTGATTATTTCGGATCAATGGTTTTTGACGACAAGGTCATGAGGTCGATGCTCTCGGCTGATGTCTATCATGCGATGAAGAAGACAATAAATCAGGGTAATTCCCTGAATCCGGAAGTCGCAAATGCTGTAGCTCAGGCCATGAAGAACTGGGCGCTGTCCAAGGGAGCC
>JBGUIG010000014.1:0-40365 GCA_045112795.1 Anaerovoracaceae bacterium
GACCATTGGGAGGAGATCCGCGAACAGATCCGAAACCGCAAGTACAAGCCTCTGCCGGTGCGCAGGGTAGAGATACCCAAGCCGAACGGCGGAGTGCGTAATCTCGGGATACCGAGCGTGGTGGACAGAATCATTGAACAGGCGATAGCGCAGAGACTGACGCCAATAGTGGAGCCACTATTCAGCGACTACAGCTACGGCTTCAGACCTAAACGCAGAGCACAGCAGGCAGTCATCAAACTGCTCGAGTACCTCAATGACGGATACACGTACATCGTGGACATCGACCTCGAGAAGTTCTTCGACAATGTCCCACAGGACAAACTCATGTACCTTGTACACGGGATAATCGACGATGGAGACACGGAGTCGCTTATCCACAAATACCTCAAAGCAGGTGTGATGGTACAGGGAAGGTATGAGGCAACGGAGAAAGGGACACCGCAAGGCGGCAACCTCTCTCCGCTCCTGTCTAACATCATGCTCAACGAACTGGACAAGGAGCTCGAAGCAAGAGGATTGCACTTTGTGAGGTATGCAGATGACTGCGTCATCGCAGTCGGCAGCAGCGCTGCCGCAAACAGAGTCATGCACACAATAACGAAGTGGATAGAGAAGAAACTCGGACTGAAGGTCAACATGACCAAGACGAAAGTCACAAGACCGAGCAACCTCAAATACCTCGGATTCGGATTCTGGAAAGACAGCAAAGATGGGCAATGGAAGGCAAGACCTCACCAAGACTCGGTGGCAAGATTCAAACGCAAACTCAAGAACCTAACCGACAGAAGCTGGTCAATCAGCATGGATGACAGGATAGAGAAACTCAATGCAGTCATTCGTGGATGGATAAACTACTACAGGATGGGTAACATGAAGGGCGCACTCACAAGAATCGACGAGCATCTGAGGACACGCATGAGGATAGTCATATGGAAACAGTGGAAGAAGAGTGAGAAGCGATATTGGGGATTGCGGAAACTCGGAGCACCCGAGTGGATGGCAAAGCAGTCCGTAGGATTCGGCGACCACTACCAAGCAGTAGCCAAGACCACAGGACTGCACCTCATCAACAAAGAAATCCTCGCAAGGCGAGGACTTCTCAGCTGTGTAGATTACTACTTATTGGGTTGAACCGCCGTATGCCGAACGGCACGTACGGTGGTGTGAAAGGGGCTACGGGTTAGCCCCTATTCGATTTGTAAGAATGGGTCTATCTCTCAGGCATGAGGAAGCCGACTTTCTTGTAAACTTTGTTCAGTGTCTTGTTGGCGACATAAGAAGCTCTCTCGGCTCCGTCCTTGCATACAGAGTTCAGATAAGCCTTGTCCTTCATGAGACGCTCAGCTTCTTCTCTGATCGGAGTTAGCGTATCGATAACTACCTCGGCGACTGCCGGCTTGAAAGCGCCGTAACCTTTGCCCTCGAATTCAGCCTCAATCTGCTCGATTGATTCGCCTGTCAGGGTTGAATAGATATTCATGAGGTTGGCAACACCAGGCTTGTTGACTTTGTCATAGCGGATGCAGTTTACTGTGTCGCTGTCTGTGATTGCTCTCTTGAACTTGCGGTTGATGACATCCGGTGTATCCATCAGGAAAATGCAGCCGTCAGGAATTGACTTGGACATCTTGTCTGTCGGAGTGGTAAGACCGTAGATTCTTGCGCCTGCCTTAGGAATATAAGGTTCAGGGATTCTGAAGACATCTCCGTAAATACCGTTGAATCTGTTAGCTATGTCGCGGCAGATCTCAACGTGCTGCTTCTGGTCCTCGCCTACAGGAACGTAGTGAGGCTGATACAGCAGGATGTCAGCTGCCATGAGAACCGGATATGTGAACAGTCCGGCGTTGATGTTGTCTTTGTGCTTAGCCGACTTATCCTTGAACTGGGTCATGCGGGAGAGCTCACCGAACATAGTGTAGCAGTTGAGAACCCAGGCGAGCTGTGCGTGTGCAGGAACATGTGACTGCATGAACAGAACGTTCTTCTCCGGATCAAGACCGCACGCGATGTACTGGGCCAGCTGGTTAAGAGAGCGCCTGCGGAGATCCGCAGGATCCTGTCTGACTGTTATCGTGTGGAGGTCTGCCATGAAATAATAATTATCATACTCATCCGCTAATGCAGCCCAGTTGGAAATAGCCCCCAGATAGTTGCCAAGGTGCAGATCTCCGCTCGGCTGAATACCGGAGAGCATTCTTTTCTTCTGAGTATTATTTTCCATTACGTTACCTCCTGATTGTTATTAGTCCATTACCCAATAAGTTTATGTATCCGATTGTACTTCAAAATTCATCTTATTACCATACTTGAATCGGGATTCTTCACAATATCATCGAAAATTGCAGCGGGGATGATGCTACAATTTGTTTGCACGGGGAGCATGTATCCCCGTTCGTATTTGTTGTAACAATTCGGAGGATTCAGGCCTCCGCTTAGCATATTATATCTGATTACGCACGGCATATCATGATAAGAAGAATCGTAGGAATACATTTCAGCCCTATTGGCGGGACTGCAAGAATGACACAGATGCTGACCGAACAGCTAGCTGAAATTCTCAGACAGGACAGTCCGGAAGAAATCACGACGGAGTCGTATGAACTTCTCAGGATGGGACCGGATCCTGTTGAGCTTGATGAAGATACAGTAGCTGTTATTGGTATGCCTGTTTATGTGGGCAAAGTTCCTCTTCCGGCGGTTTCCGTTCTTAAGAAGTTCATTCCGAATGGTGCTGTTGCGGTTGATGCTGTTTCATTCGGAGCAAGGACATACGGCAATGCTCTGTATGAACTGCAGCACTACACTGAGGAAATGGGCTTCAAGGTTATCGGTGCCGGCGCTTTTTCTGTGAGCTACAGGAAATCCGGGATCGGCAACCGGGTAACTGAGCATACCGGGGATGACGAGTCGCTGAGGAAATTCGGGGCGGCTGCTGCGGCTAAGATCAGTCGGCTGGCGGGAAGTGAGATCGAGGGCCTGAGGATCAAGCCTGCTCCGCTTGAGGTGGCGGGGCGTCTGCCGATTCACAGGATCAGCAAGTTGTCGCCGAGGGCAGCTGCCGCGGCACAGGACGTCCTTGAGAGGATCTGTGTCAGGCGCAAAGCATCAGAGTGGTATCTGTAGAGTCAGGCTGCGAAGAGACGGATTGTATACAAATTGCGGCATAAATCTTCATATTTTCGACTTAATCGCCACAATATGAACTAATATAATAACAAACGCTTTCCCCGGATAAATAAAAATCCGGGGTTTTCTTTTGCTCTGAAAACAGTCAGAGTCCGCAAAATCAAGGAGTTATTTTGGCAGGCACTGTTGACTTAACAGAATCAGTGCACTAGAATACATGTATACATTCTGGCCGTAATTGTTCATCAGTAGATGGAGAGATTGATATGAAAGACGAAATCGCTAATTTCGATGAGCTCGAGAATAAGAAAGTAAGAAGAACCAGAATCAGCAGCAAAACCAATCTTCTTGAGATGGAGGCTGTTAACTATGAGGTGCAGGATATCGATAAACCGAACCTGTTCCGTGAGTTTTTCGAATATGTTGAAGTGCCTAAGGTAGGTTTCAACTTCAGAACCAGCCCTTACGACATGCCTGAAGAAGTCGTCATCACGGACTCTACTTTCCGCGACGGACAGCAGTCGAGAGAACCGTATACGACTAAGCAGATTGTTGATATATTCAAATTACTGTCAAGGCTTTCAGGTCCTAAGGGAATCATCAGACAGACGGAGTTTTTCACATACAGTGACAGAGACAAGGCTGCCATCAGGGCCTGCCAGGATCTCGGTCTTGAATTTCCTCAGATCACAACATGGATCAGAGCCAAGAAGGAAGACTTCAAAATTGTCAAAGAGATGGGCGTCAAGGAGACCGGAATTCTCACAAGCTGCTCGGATTACCACATATTCTACAAGCTCGGAATGACAAGAAAGGAAGCCATGAAACACTATCTTTCTGTCGTTCATGATGCTTTTGAGGCGGGAATCATGCCGAGATGCCACCTTGAGGATATTACAAGGGCGGATTTCTACGGCTTCGTCGTTCCGTTCGTAAGAGAAGTGCAGGAAATGGCTGATGAGGCAGGCATGCCGGCTAAAATCAGACTTTGCGACACCATGGGATATGGAGTTCCTTACCCTGGAGTTGCGATGCCGAGGTCAGTATCCGGTATTATTTACGGACTTCAGCAGTACGCCGGCGTACCTAGCGAGATGCTTGAGTGGCACGGACACAATGACTTCTACAAGGCAGTAGCAAATGCTGCCACTGCATGGCTGTATGGATGCGGAGCGGTCAACACAACACTGTTCGGAATAGGAGAGAGGACCGGCAACATTCCTCTTGAGGCGATGGTCTTTGAGTATGCTCAGCTCAAGGGTACTCTTGACGGCATGGACACTACGGCGATCACAGACCTTGCAAGATATTATGAGCATCAGGTAGGATACACCCTTCCGGCTCAGACTCCGTTTGCGGGTGCCAACTTCAATGTCACAAGGGCAGGAATCCACGCTGACGGGCTTCTCAAGAATGAAGAAATCTACAATATATTCGATACCGGCAAATTCCTTAACAGACCTCCGCTGGTCAATATCAACCAGAATTCCGGCGCTGCAGGAGTTGCTCACTGGATCAATACCAGCTATGGGTTCAAGGGAGACAAGCAGGTTGACAAGCACAGCCCTGTTGTTGAGTACATCAAGAACTGGATCGACAGCGAATATGCTTCGGGCCGTGTCGCCGAAATCGGTGCGGTTGAGATTCACAACAAGTTCAATGAGTTCATGACCGAAAGATAATCACATATATTCAGAAATAATACGCAATTTTATTGAGGCTCTGTTATGGAACAGAGCCTTATTATTTGTTATAATACACGACTGTAGCGGCAGTATGAAATGCCGCAGTCAGGATTAAGAATGATACAGAATTTTATACTCTGCTTCAGCGCAGTACTTCCTTCAATTATATATCTGATCATAGGCATCATTCTCAGATTGTGCCATGTGGTCGATGACAGGGATGTTAAGAGATTCACGCGCCTTGTGTTCGTGGCTCTTTATCCTTTTATTATGTTCGATAATCTGTATGGCAAAAACATCGGAGAGAGCATGGATGTCAGACTCGGGATATATGCGCTCGGCTTCACGTTCGTCCAGCTTGTGGTATCATGGATTTTCGTCTGCAGAATAGAGCCGGATGACTACAACCGGGGCGCTATGATACAGGCCCTGTACAGGAGTAATTTCGTTCTCTTGGGATTCCCGATTGCAATCAATCTTTTCGGCAAAGGCAATATCACGCCGGTCGCAATAATAATGATGCTGGTCGTGCCTTTCTACAATGCGTCAGCGGTAGTTGTGTTTGAGAGATTCAGAGGCGGTAAAGTCGACATCAAAGACATGATCAGGAGGATTCTCACAAATCCGATCATTGACGGCGGTATCGCTGCTACAATAGTAATGCTGCTGGGCATCACCCTGCCTGAGAGTATTGAGCAGACAATAACAACACTTTCTGACTGCACATCTCCGATAGCACTGATACTCCTCGGAGCGGGACTTAATTTCAGTGATTTCGGGGAAGACAGAAAGAAAATTGCCATATGTACAGTAGGAAAGCTGCTGGTTTTCCCTATATTCGGAATTACCGGAGCTGTCCTGATGGGATACACGGGAGTAGCGCTTGTCGCTGTCTCGATTATGGCATCAACACCTGTTGCTCTTGCATCGTACGCAATGGCGAGCTCAATGGGCGGCAACGGCAGACTTGCCGGTGAAATAGTGGTATCTTCGACACTCATGTCGTGCATTACCATACCGATCTGGCTGTTTATACTCAAGACAGCCGGACTGTTCTGACAACACATAAGGGGGAATTGTATTTTGAGTTTGGAACTGGTAATCACAAGCATGCTTCTGGGCGTGGGTCTTGCTATGGACGCATTCTCAGTAAGCCTCGCCGACGGACTTGGTGAGAAACATCTGAACGCATCAAGAGTGCTGACAATCGCAGGCACATTTGCGGCGTTCCAGTTTGTCATGCCTGTAGCGGGATGGCTGCTCGTTCATACAGCTGCCGAGAGATTTACAGCGTTCCAGAAATTCATTCCATGGATAGCCCTGATACTCCTTCTGTATATCGGGGGCAAGATGCTGATTGAAGGCATCAGAGAAAACCGTGAAGCTGCCGGGACAGGCGGCGGGGATGCAGCTGCAGATGAGAGGAAGAACACTGCCGCGGATGCAGAGCGTCTTACTGCTGCAGACCTGCTTGTCCAGGGCGTCGCTACATCCATTGACGCGCTTTCTGTCGGCTTTACCATCGCGACGTATACTGCAGTCAAAGCTCTGACCTCAGCAGTTATCATTGGAGTGGTAACCTTATTTATATGCATCGCCGGGCTGTATCTGGGAAAGCAGATCGGAACACGCCTTGCGGGCAAAGCCTCGGTATTCGGAGGCATAATACTTATTGCAATCGGAATTGAAATATGGGCGAGAGGCATTTTCTTCTGACCTATGAACAGGAAACCTGTTAAATTCAGATCTTTAATAAGCGTTTTGCTGGCGGCTGCTATGATTATGAGCAGCGGCCTTCTTTACGCGGAAGCATATACACTGGATGGGCTGGATGAATATATAGCGGCCGGCGTGGTCGGAAATTCAGATGAAGACGGGGCGGAGAATGCCGCATTATTGGAGGCTGACGACACAGAACCGCAGCTTAAACCGGGACCTGACACTTTTGCAGAAGCCCTGGTACAGAAATACAGAAAAGAAGAAGGCACCTGCATACTTTCCGGGGACAGCAGATTTTTCATAATTACTGACGGAGAAAACGAGCCGTCTGCAGAGCTGACAGACACCGTCAGAACTATGAACGCACAGTTTGCTGCCTACGGGCTTCCGGTTTCGGAGCCGCTTCCGATCGTCTTCGGAACGGAAGGCTTGATTCACAAGGGAGACATAGTCATTAATCTGGTCAGCGAAGAGGAATTCCTGCATGGAATTGAGACTGCTGATCTGAATCAGACATACAGGATAGATATCAATGATGCTGCTGCTGTTGAAGCCTGCAGCGTTGACGGTATCTGGTATGGCCTGCTTACGCTGATGGAGATGGCGGCTGAAAAGAAATCAGTTGCACCGGCAGAGACTGAAGAAGCAAAGCCGGCAATTATCTTTGACTGCTGCAGAATCAAGGACGGACCGGACCTGAAAGAGAGAGCTCTGATGCTGGACTGCGGCCGTAAGTACTACAGCAAGGACTGGATCGAGAACTTTATCAAAAGGGCATCTCTGCAGAGGTACAATGCCGTAATACTGCACTTTGCGGAGGCTGAAGGAATCAGATTTGATTCCGAAGTTTTCCCGTGGCTGACAGACGGCATTGAGTCGCTGACAACTGACGAGATGAAGGAGATCATAGAAACCGCTCACAGGTATCATGTAGATATCATTCCGTCATTTGACACCCCGGGACACAACACTTTCATGGTTAAGAGATACGCTTCATATGTGAAAAAGCATCTCGATTTCACTTTCTCCTATGGCGGCAAGACATACGACATGAAAACCAAGGGGTTCAAATCAATAGCAAACCACTATTCGCATGCCGGAGTTACAGAGAGCGCTGACTACATCGGTATAGACCTGACCAAAGAACACGCTGTTGCTTTCACAGATGCTCTGATAGAGGGGTACGCAGATTTCTTTGCAGGACTTGGCTGCAGTAAATTCGATATAGGCAGCGATGAGCTGCTCGGATGGTATACTTTCGAGCTGGGAGGAGAGACATTTACATACAATAACCGCTGGTCCGCTCTCGAGCACTGGAAGAAATACGCCAGAAAGAATCTCGGCATCAAAGGCGGTAGCGCAAGTGATGTCCTGATCACATACATCAATAACCTCGCGGAAAAACTCGAGAAGAAAGGCTATACCTGCAGAGTCTTCAATGATGAGATAGATCTCAACAAAGATCAGCATGTACAGCTGAAAGAGTCCGTTGAAGTCACGTACTGGTTCGATGCTGATCACACAGCCGGGCACTATGCGGACAAAGGACATGTTATGCATAATTTCATGGAGTCGTGGTGTTTCTATGTGCTGAGAAAGCAGGATGGCAAGGACATCATGGCAAAAAAATACAAGTCGGTTAATGCGAAGAACATATTCGAGAACTGGAATCCGAGATCATTCGCCCGTAAAGCCGGTAAGGACATGACTGTGCCCGATGATAAGCTTGGCGGAGGTTACTTTGCAATCTGGTGCGACCATCCGGACTACAAAGACATGGCGACTGTATGGAAAGAGACCGAACTCAGGACATGGGCTAATGCTTCGAGAATGTGGAATGCTGAGGTCAATTCAGAGAAGTCGGGAATCAGTGCGGCTGCGAAATACGAAGACATGAAAAAATTCGCAATTGCTATGAATGGATTTGCAGGATTCAGCGGCGATTGTGAAGCACCTTCGGAGCTGCCTCCTGCACCGGAGCTTACTGATGAAACGACCTGGTGGCAGAGACTGACAGGCCCGCTCAGCAGCGGCGAATAGACCCGGAAACACCGCGCGGATGGGGAAAACAGCTAAAATGAAAGAATTAGACTGTAAAACACAAAGTCTGTTCTCATAAGTATCACCATTTCTACATAATTGTGGGATAATATATAGCTGTAACAGAGAGAAACCTCTGAAACCTCCATATAAAATTTCCATATAATACCTTAGACAACGGCAAGAGCGGAGATGCAGATCTCCGCTCTTGTTTGTCATGCGTTATTCATCACACAACTTTCACTTATGAAACGTTCATAAATATATATATTGAAATACTGATGTAGTATAATATGGTGTCGATTTGTGGACTTGAGACAATCAGGAATTACAAAATGCTTGAATTAAAAAATATATCAAAAGAATACAAAACCGGTGCAGAGGTGGTTCATGCTCTGAGGGGCATAAACCTCGCTTTTCGTGAAAGCGAATTCGTCTCTATACTCGGGCCTTCCGGATGCGGCAAGACGACAATGCTTAACATCCTCGGCGGACTCGATCAGTATACCGACGGCGACCTGGTGATTGATGGCATAAGTACCAAACAATACAAGGACGCAGACTGGGATGCATATCGTAATGATACGATCGGATTTGTATTTCAGAGCTACAACCTCATTTCGCACCAGACAGTACTAGCCAATGTAGAGCTTGCTCTGACGCTTTCAGGTGTTTCAAAGAGTGAAAGAAAGAGGAGAGCTGTTGCTGCTCTCGAGCAGGTCGGACTTGGCGACCAGATTAACAAGAAGCCTGCCCAGATGTCCGGTGGTCAGGTTCAGCGCGTCGCAATTGCGCGTGCTCTGATCAATGACCCGGACATAATACTTGCTGATGAGCCTACGGGAGCTCTTGACTCAGAGACAAGCGTACAGGTAATGGCCATCCTCAAAGAGATATCCAGAGACAAACTGGTTATCATGGTTACGCACAACCCTGATCTCGCAGAGGAGTATTCCACAAGAATAGTAAGGCTGTCTGACGGACAGGTTATTAGTGACACTGACCCGTTCATACCGGGAACAGAGCCGGCGATGCTCAATTCAGCAGCTCTCGCGGCTGCTCCTGCAGGCGCGGCACTCGGCGCAGACCTTAATTCAGCAAATGCGCTTACAGACTCAGCCGGCACACCGGACACACCGGATGTTTCTGTTTCAGCGGATGAAGTTGCTTCTGATGCGGCATACCTCAACGCGGCTGCACCTAAAAAATCAGCACGCCGCGCAGCAGGCAGACGCAACAAGTCTATGTCGATGAGGACAGCCCTGCAGCTTTCCCTGAACAACCTCATGACCAAGAAGGCCAGAACACTCCTGACAGCTTTCGCTGGCAGTATCGGTATCATAGGTATCGCGCTTATTCTCTCTGTATCCAACGGATTCCAGAGATACATAGACAAGCTGGAAGAGGACACTCTTTCTTCCTACCCTCTGACTATCCAGTCTGAGACAGCGGATATGGCCTCTATGATAACTGCTTTTGCAAGCAACGCGCAGGACACAGAAGGAGAGAATTCCGGCGACCGGGTTCACGAGCAGCAGATAATGACGGATATGCTCGCCAGCGTAGGCAGCAATGACCTGGCTTCTCTCAAGAAAAGGCTGGATGAGGACATGGGCACAATAGGGCAGTGGTTCAACGCCTACGATTACTCATACGGCCTGTCTGTCAACATATATTCAACAGATCTGAAGTACGGACCTCTGAGAGTCAGCCCGGGATCCATCATGCAGTCGTACATGAGCGGATTCCAGCAGAACAATTTCTCGATGATGAATACGGACGTATTCTTCCAGATGATGGATAACGAAGAACTGCTCAAATCGCAGTACAAAGTGCTTGCCGGCAAGTGGCCTGAGAAGTATGACGAGCTGCTTCTGGTGCTGGACAGTGAGGACCAGATCAATGACTACATAGTATATACTCTCGGCCTCAGAGATCCTCAGGAACTCAAAGACATGATCAACGATGTCATGAGCGGCGAGGAGGTTGAGAACACAAACAAACGGCTTGAGTGGACTTATGATGACTTCATAGATATGGAGTTCGCTCTGGTTCATTCCTGCGATACGTACAGACGCAATTCACAGTACGCTGTATGGGAATCCATGACAGATGACGATGACTTCATGGAAGATCTCATTAAGAAGTCCGAGAAGCTGCATATAACAGGTATCGTGTGCGCCAAAGAGGCCAGCGGCGCTAACGCCATGACTTCAGGCGTGGGATATCTTCCTGCGCTGACACATCACATGATCGACTACGCCAAGGATTCTGAGATAGTCAGAAAGCAGCGTGCCAACAAGAAGGTCGATGTGTTCTCGGGCAAGACATTCGAAGATGTACGGAATAAGAATAATGAGGGCCTTGGCTTTGACGATATGATCAGTATTGACGAAGACAAGCTCCGCAAAGCCTTTGGCGGCGGCATGGATATGAATGCTTTGACCAAGGCGATCCGCAAGACCGGTGATGCTGAACTGAAATCACTTGCAGCGGCCGATTCGGCAGAGAAAATCGAAGAAGACGTCAATGCGGCGCTCCGCAAGGGCTGCAGCAGTATGGTGGATTACATAGTTGACCAGTACAAGGCAGATCCTGAGAAGTTCTCATTCGATGATGACCTCGTTACCAAGGCGCTCGGCGAGAACCTCAATACAGGCAAGCACAAAGCAATAGTCAACCCTCTGCTGAAAGGATACGGGGAAGTCCTCAAGGCATCCGGTCCGCAGATAATGGGAGCTATTGCTGCTGCATCTGATCCGTCAGCCGCAGAAGCAGCCAAAGCAGCTGCAATCGAGCAGGCTCAGCAGCAGGCCGCAAGTGAACTTATCAAAAATCTTCCTGAGGGAACAGGCTTTACCGAAGAGGACGTGCTGAATGTTCTCCGGAATGGCATCACTGCCCAGGAGCTGACCGAGAAATACGGCGTGCCGGAAGATCAGGCCGAAGGCATGGCTCAGCAGCTAAACGAATTAGCTAAGCAGACCAATGAGTCTATCGAGAAGACTATCGATGAGCAGATGGCACAGCAGCAGGTCGATCCTGCGGAAATACTCGAGCAGGCACTGAGTCAGACTGTCGAGCCGTATGCCGGTAATGAACAGGTACAGGACGGCATCAAACAGTACGGAGAAGGCATTGAGATGATGCAGATGGCACAGGAGGTATATCCTGCGCTCGGTAAAGTGGCAGCTGCAGTAGGAAGTCAGTTCAAAGTCGATCCGTCGATGATAGCGTCAGCTTTCCAGATGAAGATGGACGAGGATGAGATAACAAGACTTATTACAGCATATATGTCAGGCGGACAGGAAACCAGCTACGACTCCAACCTCAGGAAACTCGGATATGCTGATCTTGCCAAGCCAATGGCGATGTCGTTCTACCTCAAGGACTTCGAATCCAAGGAAAATTTCCTGAAATACATAGATGATTACAACAAGGAAATGCAGGACGCGGGAGACGAAGATCTGGTCATCAGCTACACGGATATTACCGGTGTCATGATGAAGTCAGTCAAGACCATCACCAACGCTGTCAGCTATGTCCTGATAGCATTCGTGGCTATTTCACTGATCGTATCATCGATCATGATCGGAGTTATCACATACATCTCGGTACTCGAGAGAACCAAGGAAATCGGAATACTCCGTGCCATCGGCGCATCCAAGAAGGATATTTCCAGAATTTTCAACGCGGAGACTATCATTGTCGGACTTTGCGCCGGTGTGATAGGAATAGGGGCCAGTCTGCTCCTGCTGATACCGATCAATCACATCCTTATCAATCTGACCAAGATAGCCGCACTCAAGGCAATTCTGCCTCCGGCCGGCGGAGTGATACTTATTCTCATCAGCATATTCCTTACATACATCGCAGGTCTGATACCTTCCGGAATGGCAGCACGCAAGAATCCGGTAGAAGCACTCAGAACCGAATAATATATCTTCATCAAGGCGGGATATCCCGCCTTTTTGTCTGACTAATGTGGCATGTATCCGGAAATAATGTTACAATATTCGAGGTTTGTTTACGTGACAGAAATGCTGCAGCCAATGAAATTAGAGAAGGAACTATATAATGGAAAGATACAACTGGACACTTAATGAGAATGATAAAATAGTTTTCCCGGTACCGGAGACCGTTAAGACACCATGGAAAGAATACAGAGGCGATCTGCCTTTTACACTGGAGTACTTCAACGGCACAATGTACGAGAAGGTTGAGGAAATCGCTAAGAAGCAGCCTCTTGCCATAGCTCTGGATTTCATGGGCAAGCACATCACATACAAATACATGATTGACCAGATCAACCTCTGTGCGAGATCCCTCAGAGTCCTCGGAATCAGAGAAAATGACAAGGTCACCATCGCAATGCCGAACTGCCCGCAGGCAATATACATGCTTTACGCTACCAACCTGGTCGGAGCCATAGCCAACATGATTCATCCGCTTTCCGCGGAGAAGGAAATTGAGAATTATCTCAATATGTCCGGAAGCGTCATGGTAGTTACACTCGACCAGTTCTATCACAAGATCGAGGCAATCAGATCAAGGACCAAGATCCAGAACGTTGTCATTGCACGCATCAAGGATGAGCTGACAAGGCCGATCAAGGTGGGATATATGATGACAGAAGGACGTAAGATCCAGAGAATACCGAGAGAGGCTCCTGTATTTCAGTGGCCTGACTTTATGAAAATCGGCAGACACTGCGGATATGAATACAAGGTAAAGCGCAATGCTGATGATCCTGCAGCTATTCTGTATTCAGGCGGCACCACAGGCACAACCAAGGGCATCGTCCTGACCAACCTGAACATCAACGCGCTGTCTGCACAGGTCGTAGGAACTAATCCTATGTTCCGCCCGGGAGATAAGATGCTTGCAGCTATGCCTCTGTTCCACGGATTCGGACTCGGAGTATGCATCCACACAATGCTCGCGCAGGGCGGCAGATGCATCCTGGTTCCAAGATTTACACCGAAGAGCTATGCAAAGCTGATCACTAAGTATAGATGCAACTTCATCGCCGGAGTACCGACACTGTACGAAGCTCTCCTGAGACTTCCTTCGATGGACGGCAAGGATCTTTCCTGCCTCAAGGGCGTTTTCTCGGGCGGAGATTCACTCTCTGTGGAACTGAAGAAGAAGCTCGACAAATTCCTGTATGACCACAATTCTACTATTCAGGTAAGAGAGGGCTACGGTACAACAGAGTGTGTTACAGCTTCATGCCTGACACCACCGCAGATGCACAAAGAAGGCAGCATTGGAATTCCTTTCCCTGACACATATTACAAGATAGTCAAACCGGATACAGCAGAAGTGCTCCCTTATAATGAAGAAGGCGAGATTCTGCTTGCAGGACCGACTGTCATGAAGGAATACCTTGATATGCCTGATGAGACAGCCAATACCATCAGAGAGCACGAAGACGGTCTGAGATGGGTATACACCGGAGACCTCGGAACCATGGATGAAGAGGGCTTTATCCATTTCCGCGGCAGAGCCAAGAGAATGATCATCTCATCCGGATACAACATCTATCCGGCACAGCTCGAAAACATCTTCGATGCGCATGACAAGGTGCAGATGAGCTGCGTAATCGGAGTTCCTGACAGCTACAAGATGCAGAAGGTCAAAGTATTCGTTATGCCTAAGGACGGAATGCCTGCGACAGATGAGGCAGCTGAGAAACTCAAAGCTGAGCTGATGGCATATGCGAAGAAACATATCGCTAAATACGCAATGCCGTATGATATCGAGTTCAGAGCAGAGCTGCCGAAGACACTCGTAGGCAAAGTAGCATACAGAGTTCTTGAGGAAGAGGAAGAGGCAAAGCGCAAAGCGGCAGAAAATGAGCAGGAAGCATAGTGCGAAGATTGCGACGTGCCGCAACAATAAGCTAATGCGCATGCTTCCGCGGAGGAATAAATGGAAAGACAGGACAGAGATCTCGCGTGGATGCTGCAGTTTGAGAATATCGCATGGTATGAGGACGGAGTTGTCCGCATACTCGACCGCCGCATCTATCCGATAGAAATCAATAAAGTCGAGTGCAGAACTCATGAAGAGGTTGCGAAGGCCATTAAGGACATGGTCACTCAGAGTGCAGGCCCTTATGTGGCAGCGCCAATGGGTATGGCTCTCGCTGCCTACGAATGCAGAGGAAAATCCGAAGCAGAGCAGATCGACTACCTGACTAAGGCCGCCTACACTATTTCACATGCAAGGCCGACTACCACATGGCGCATGCAGAAGATTACAGATTCCTGCATCGAGGCTGCGAAAGAGGCTCTCGCGCAGGGCATCAGCGATGTTTCTGAGGTCATCAGAGAGCATACAATCGAGAAGAATAACGAGAGATATGCAGGCATTGACATTGTCGGCAAACATCTGGCTGACCTCTTCCCGCAGCATGGCGCGGTAATGACACAGTGCTTTGCCGAGACGATAGTAGGACAGATGCTCAAGCACGCAAGACTGCAGGGCAAGGACATCAGACTGTTCTGCCCGGAGACAAGGCCGTATTTCCAGGGCTCAAGGCTGACAGCGTCGGTCTGCTATGATATGGGATTCGATGTCACTGTAATCACTGACAATATGCCTGCAGCAGTAATGAAGAATGAAGGCATCGACCTGTTCACCTCCGCTGCCGATGCTATATGCGTTGACGGTCATGTAGTCAACAAAGTCGGTACTTACCAGATAGCTATTGCGGCAAAATACCACGGCATCCCTTATTACGTAACGGGAGCGCCGGATCAGGGTCATCCGACGATCGATACTGTGAAGATCGAGATGAGAGATCCTTCTTTCGTGCTCCAGGCTATGGGAACACCAACGGCTAATCAGAACGTGAAGGGATACTATCCGGCATTCGACATCACACCGCCTGAACTGGTAACAGGCGTAGTTACAGACCAGGGTGTTTTCTCGCCATATAAACTGAAGGATTACAAAGCAAATCCGGACGACTTCCTGGTATAGGTACCGGCAGTTAAATAGTTAATACCGCAGATTACTGCAATTAGTTCACCGTGCACAAAGCGCGGTGATTTTTTTAGCTGTGGGGTATATGTTAATAATTTGGCGATTCAAATATCATTAATATAGCAGAGAGCATCCTGCGCGAGAAAAACGATAAGTGAAATCTGAATAAACAGGTAACAGGAGAGCAACAGTTATTTCAAGTCAGAACCTAAGGAGGCAGTTATGATCAAGATTGTTGCAAAAACGAAATTTAAAGAAGAGTGCCTGGACGAGGTCAAAACTCTTGTTGAAGAACTTGTAAAAAAAACACGCATGGAAGATGGCAATATCTCTTATTCATTTAACCAGAGCATTCAGGATCCTACAGTTATGACAATGATCGAATACTGGGCAGATAAAGCTGCTATAGAAAGCCACAATGCTTCTGAGCATTTCCAGAGGATATTCCCTCAGATGGCAGCATTTGCAGCAGGCAAACCGGAAATCGATCTGTACACCGAAATTGAATTTGATTAACAGCAAAGCGGGAATTACAGAACATAAGGAGGGTATCTAATGACAGAATTTAAAGGATTAGTAGCTGTTATTACAGGCGCCAATAACGGATTTGGTAAAGAATTTGTAAAGCAGGCTGCAAAGCGCGGTATGAAGATTGTCGCTGTAGATATCGAGGAAGATTTCACTGAACTCGAAAAAGTTGCTATGGAGTGCGGAGCAGAAGAATTCTCCGCAATTCAGGCAGATGTCGGCATCTATGAAGAGACAGAAAAGGTCGTTAAATACGTAATGGATAAGTATGGCAGAATTGACCTTTTCATCAACAATGCGGGAATCGCGCAGTTCGGAGACATTCTGACTATGCCTGTCAGAGACTGGCTGTGGCATTCAGACACCAACTATCATGCACATATCTATTTCATGAGACAGGTAATTCCGATTATGATCGAGCAGGGAACACCTTGTCAGATCCTCAATGTATGCTCGGTAGCCGGACTTCTTACGACAAGAGGAATGCCGGCATACTATGCATCCAAGCATGCCGCTGTCGCTTTGTCCGAATGCATGGCTTACGAACTTGAGGAGAAGGGAGTTACCAACATCAATATCAGCATCTTCTGCCCTGGATTTGTACAAACTACACTCCACAAGAGTGAGACAAGAAGACCGGCGCGCTATCAGGCACCTGATGATCCGTTCTATCAGAGCGAAGCCTTCAAGAGAAGCCTGGCTATCTGCGAGAACGTTATCGAAACCGGAAAGCCGATCGATGGCGTAGGCGATCATGTCTTCAGTGCTATGGAAAACGGCGATTTCTACATTCTCTACCATCCGGAACATAACCCTGTAATCCTGGCCCAGACACAGGATGTCATTACAAACGGCAAGCCGAGCCTGGCAGGACTCAAGGAAAAAGTAATGAAGATAGCTCAGGAGATGGGAATCAAAGCCGCATCCGGAACAGGCAATGTTAAATAATCTGATGACGGACGGATAACGGCTGTATTGTCAGGGAAAAGTGCTTAGAAAAGGAGACTGATAATATGATTACGACATATGTAGACCAGAAAGCGGTTATTACCGGCGCTGCAAGAGGAATAGGAAGATGCCTTGCGCTCGGAATGGCTAAAAGAGGCGCTGATGTCATCGTTGCGGATATCCATGGTGACGAGGTTGCTGCAGTATGCGAACAGATCAGGGAGATGGGCAGAGAGTCATACTGCATTGAAGCCGATGTATCGCTCAGAAGCGAGTGCGATAAGATCTTTGATTTTGCAATGGAAAAGTTCGGACGCTGTGACATCCTTGTGAACAATGCCGGTGTTTCGATGAATGAGGACGTGTGGGACTTCAGAGATGATGACCTTCACTGGATATTTGAGACTAACGTATATTCACACTGGTATATGATGAGAAATTTCATCCCGCAAATGAGGGCACAGGGAAATCATTGCCAGATACTGAATGTCTGCTCCATCGCCGGTCTTATTACATCAGGACCGGGACCTGCATATTTCGCCACAAAACATGCAGCAGTAGCTCTTGCAGAGTCAACATATAAGCAGTTTGAGGCAGCAGGAGACGACATCGATATTTCCGTATTCTGCCCTGGATTCATCCAGACAGATCTGTTCAGAAGCGACGAGAATCGTCCTGCACGCTATGCAATAGATCCGGAAGATCCATATTACAAATCAGAAAAATATCAGAAATTCTATGCTTTCAACAAGTATCTGCTGGACAACGGACTTCCGCTGGAAGAGACTATCGAGAGAGTATTCGAGATGCTTGGACAGAAGACATTCTACATACTGACACACGATCAGTATGATGGACCGCTGCGTGCACAAGGTACATTTGTTGCAGATAAAACTGCTCCGATGGGAGCTAAACTCTCCAAAACTATAGACGATTAAAGAAGTCCGCTCTTTGAGTTGAGGCAGTAAAAGAAAATGCTCCTCGGGATTGTTCCCGGGAGCATTTTCATTATGTCAGCGTTTTTAATTCAGGTGCAAAGCCGGCGTCTGCTGTTTGCAGCCGGTTACGCCGGAAGCTATTTGCGGCCGGTTACACCGAATGCGCTGAGGTCATACCATGCAGGAATGATCTTAGGCATTGTATCTGCCGGATCCGTCTCTTCGCAGAACTGACTTGTTCCGAGGAAGAGATCATTCTGAGAGTAACCTGCACCGATGATGGTCTCTACAGGCAGCTGTGCCCATGGATCATCTACACTCGAGTTCAGCGTGAAGTCCTCAACGAACGCAGGGATCCAGCCCTTGTAATTGTACTTGCAGAGCACCTTGGTGAGGCATGTGCTGAACTTGGATCCGCCCTCCGCATCAGGCATCTGATCGAAGTGCATGTAATATCCGTATCCCATTGTCTCTCTTCCTGCAGAAGGTGCCTGGAAGATGAGGTGAGTCATAGGATGGTTGTACTCTCCGAGTCTCAGCTTCATGTCAACGAGCTGTGTTCCTCTTCTTGAAACAGCCACTGTGACTTTGCCTGCCTCATCATCTTTTCTGATTACGAATTCAGCATCGACTTTCTTAGGAATTGACAGAACATCACGGCCGAGGGCAGTTGCCATTTCAGCACCCTGTCCGCCGAGAACGAGGCTGATGCAGTAAAGTCCGAGCTGTCCTTTGTATGTAGCGTATACGCCAAGAATCGATTCGTAGTAGTTATCTGCGAATGTAGGCTCATTGATGTGGTTTGCAGAAACGTATACGAGCGGCAGTGCGTATGGCTCGAGAGGTGCCGGCAGGATCTCTCTGATCTTGGCAGGATCAGTAGCGTACAGCATGTATACGCCTTCCTGCTTCTTCATTGCGCAGTCCTTAGCGAATGCAGCCATCTTCTCAGGTGAAGTGACGAAGCTTGGCTTTGCATCAGCGAAGAGGGAAGCACCGACATCATAACCACTTCTTGTGGCAGGACCCATTGTGCCGTCCTTGACAGCAGAGCCGACCAGTTTAACGCAGATACCCTTTTCTTCGAGAGCAGCCTTGAGGCTCTGATCAGGCTTGTATCCGAGAGACATTACAACAGCATCACATGCGATCTTCTTCTGTTCGCCGGTTTCAACATTCTCGATGCATACTCCGTCAGCTTCAACAGCCTTAAGAGCATTCTTGAGCTCAAGAGTGATATCCATCTGCCTGATTCTGCCCATAACATCTATGACGTTAGCGATATAAGCTGTAGGAGCAGGACGGTCTACCATGTCAACAATCGTGACCTTGATGCCCTTTTCACCAAGGTACTCGGCTGCTTCAAGTCCGGTAAGACCTGCGCCGATCATAGCTACATGCTTGCCTGCAAGATCGACTTTGCCTGTAAGAACTTCCTCGATGGTGTAGACATTACCCCCGTCTGCACCAGGAATGCTCTTAGGTACGATGCTCTTGGATCCGGTAGCGAGTACAACTGCATCCGGCTCCATACCAGCGATATCATCAGCAGTGACTTCTTTGCCGAGCTGGACATCTACGCCCAGTCTGCAAAGCTGATTTCCCATGTAATCGATGAAGTTCTGCATTCTGTCCTTGAGAGGAGGCAGTTTAGCAAGGTTGACTGTTCCGCCGAGCTCTTCCTGGCGGTCAACGAGTGTTACTTTAACACCTCTCTCAGCCAGAGTCTTGGCTGCGTACATACCACCTGGACCACCGCCGACAACTACTGCTTTCTTCTCGCCGACAACCGGTTCAAGCTTGCCGCATTTGAGTTCTCTTCCCATTACAGGGTTGACAGCGCACTGGAATGGCTGAAGCTGAGCATTGATAGTCAGCAGTGTCTCGAAGCAGCGCAGGCAGTTGATGCACTTGTTGAGTTCATCTATGCGTCCCTCCTGTACTTTGACTCCCCATTCAGGATCTGCAAGCCATGTTCTTCCGAATTCAGCGAAATCATATACGCCTTCTTCCATGAACTGTGCAGCAATCTCAGGACTTCTGATTGCTGAAACAGCCATTACAGGAATATTGACAGCATCCTTGACAGCCTGGATCATAGGTCTTCTCCAGCCTTCAGGGAATGAGGTAGGCTCGATAGCCCAGTTGAGAGTCTCATAGATACCGCAGCTGACATCGATGAAATCAATGCCGGCTTCTTCGAAGTACTTGACGATCTTAACACCTTCTTCAAGGTCGATAAAGTCTTCAGTGACTCCGTTGTGGGCGAGCATTTCGTCTACGGAAAGTCTGATGCCTACAGGGTAGTCAGGACCGCATTTTCTGCGGATTTCGTCGAGAATCTCTTTGACAAAACGCATTCTGTTTTCAAAGCTTCCGCCGTATTCATCTGTACGGAAGTTAGTATATGGCGACAGGAACTGCTCAAGCAGGTAGCCGTGAGCGCAGTGAAGCTCGATACCATCGATGCCGGCCTTCTGACATCTTACGGCACCGTCACTGAACTGCTGAACGAGTTCTTTGACTTCTTCATTAGTCAGAGCTCTTGTCTCCTGTCTCGAATACAGGCACATACGGTCTGATGCGGAGACAACAGGCTGACCCCCGATCAGCTTGGATACACCTTCTCTGCCAGGATGGTGCAGCTGGATGAATACCTTGGAGCCGTGCTTGTGCAAAGCGGCAGCAAGTCTGGAAAGGCCCGCAATATGGCGGTCCTTGGTTACAGAAAGCTGTCTGAAAGAGCCGGCGCCGGTAGCGTCGTTGACACGGCAGATCTCAGGGATGATAAGTCCGCAGCCGCCTTTGGCCCTTGCTTCATAGTATGCGATCATAGCATCGCCGCAGGAGCCGTCCAGTTCTGCCAGATTGCTTCCCATAGGTGACATGACGAGCCTGTTCTTCAGCTCGACGTTGCCGATTTTACCCTTCTGAAATAGAATATCGTACATAAATTCCTCCTTGATTGTGACTTACTGCTTGATATTGTGATCAATTTCAACTGCTTCAGGGTTCTTTCTTGCGAGCATGTTCTCGCAGCGTGCCTTGATGTACTTGTCATAGTGTTCGTGTGTGATGATGTAGAGCTGATCATCTTCAATGGCCTTGAATACGATCGGACCGGACTCGTCGATCGGACGGCCTGTCATGATCAGGTACTTCGCTGCACCCTGCATCTTCTGGTGCAGTACGCTGCCATAATAAGGACTCTCGACTTTGTACTTGTCCTGCTTATATTCCTCAGAGTGATCGAGGTTGGTCTGGATGAATCCAGGGCAGTATGCGCTGATGTGGATGTTGTTTACACCGAAAGCAATCAGGTCATAATATACAGATTCGGTCAAAGCTAGTGCGCCGAACTTGGATGCCTGGTAAGCGGCGGCACTCTTCGATGTGAAGGTTCCGGCTGCCGAGCAAGTGTTGACTATGTTGCAAGGTGTTCCCTGCTTGATCATTACCGGAATGACCTCATGCATGAAGTACACATGGGATTTGAGGTTGGTATCGATGATCCACTCATATTCGAGTGTAGGAACAGCCCATACAGGACCGAATGTCGCAACACCCGCATTGTTCATAAGAAGGTCGATCTGGCCATAAGCTTCGAGCACTTTGCATACGACGCATTTGACCTGCTCATACTCTGTGACATCGCAAGGGAAGAGCATTACATCTGCAGCGCCGAGTTCTTTGGCAAGCGGTTCGATTTCCTTAAGGGCATCTTCCATGATATCGACTGCAGCGATCTTCATACCCCGTTTTGCAGCTTCCTTGACGAATTCTCTACCGAATCCATGAGCAGCTCCTGTAATAAGAGCGACTCTTCCAGCAAATTCTTTCATGATAGTAGTCCTCCTTCTTCTGGTCTGGTATCAATACTCATAGAAACCTTTACCGAAATTAACACCCTTTTCACCGCGGTCAATCTTCTCCTTGAGGAGTTTGCCGATCTTGTTTTCAGTTGTGCCTTCCTGCTGAGCTGCCGGTTTCATCTGATTGATGTTGTATGCAGTCTCAAGTCCGACAATATCCAGAATCTGGAACGGTCCTGCAGGCGCGCCTGTTGCAAGTCTCCAGGTGAGGTCGATTGTCTCAGGGTCAGATACGCCGTT
Source organism: Anaerovoracaceae bacterium (assembly GCA_045112795.1). Lineage (GTDB taxonomy): Bacteria > Bacillota > Clostridia > Peptostreptococcales > Anaerovoracaceae > Crickella. Next base: position 22,096 of record JBGUIG010000014.1, read on the forward strand.
AGCCCAGAGGCCCTGCGCAGCACTGAGGAAAGGAACGAGCATGGAGTTGAGGATATAACCAGGCTGCTCTTTGTGAAGCTGCAGAGGAACCATCCCTATTGCAGCAGCGAATTCCACTACCTTCTGGAAAATCTCAGGATCGGTGCCCGGATGGCCCATGATCTCTGCTGTGTTGTTCTTCCAGATAGTGTTGGCAAAGTGCAGTGAGCAGTATTTTTCAGGTCTGCCTGTATACTCCGCAAACATGCTCGGGAGAAGTGTTGATGAATTGGTGCACAGGATTGTGTCAGGATCCAGAAGGTCCTTCATTGCTGTGTAGACTTCGATCTTGGCTTTAGGATCTTCTGACATTGATTCGATTACCAAATATGCATCCTTAACTGCGGCTGCCATGTCGAGTTCGATATGGACATTTTCTGCAAAGCGTTTTTTGGCGCATTCTGCCATCTCATCTATTTTTTCAGCTGTGATGCCGTTCCACTCGCTGATAAGCCCCTTAGGATACATGAAAGCTCCCATAGGATTTCCGATCAGAGCTTTAGCTTTGAGAAGGTCCTCGATCATCAGTCCGGAATACCGCTCGATCTTAGGCTGAGTTCTTCCGATTGAGCCTTCAGATCTCAGCCAGAATGTGGTATCAAATCCGTGATATGCACAGATAAGACCAATCTGTGTTCCGAGAACGCCTCCGCCGGCTACTACAACTTTTTTTCCATTCATAATTAATTCCTCCTTCGAATAAGATGACTGGTACAGTTATCGTTCTCTAGTCGATGAAATAATCAGCGGATATAGTTATCCAACCTAACTTAATTATGAGTTGGAGAAAAATTGCGGACAATATTCATGCCTACCAAAACAAAAAAGGACATTTGTCATTAGTGCACAATCAGTGGATGAAAAAGGGCATGTTCAGTGCACAAAAGAGCTGCTCCGGAGATGAGAAAAACAGCATGCAAAAACCGCCGCAGCCATATGGCCTGCGACGGTGTAATCGTGCCCGGTTCAAAGCCGGTTTATTATCGCTGTTACTGTGGCAGATTGAAATCTTTTCCTGCCCATTTACGCTTCTGATTGATGACATTGCTTATAGCAAATGAGAGTCTGAGCCTGAACCTCGTATCTGTATCACCGAGATCAATATCACACAAGTCCTCAACACGGTGCAGTCTGTAGATGACGCTGTTACGGTGTAGGTAAAGCGCCTCGGCAGTCTCTGTCGTGTTGCATGCACACTTGAGATAAGTATGAAGCGTCAGTTCGAGATTGGTGCCGTTTTCCCTGTCATATACGGCCAGTTTCGGCAGGGCAGGGTGAAGATATCTGCTGAGATCCTCATTATCTGAAACTGTCCGGAACATTACATATATGCCATAGTCCTCGAATGTATATATACGGATATCAGGATCAAGCATCACACCGATTTCAAATGCATCCACAGCCTCCTGATAGTGATCCTTCAGCGAATCTATGTCACTGAACGGCAGACTTACGCCGATTCTGACTCTGCATTTTGACGGGAACAGACCGGCAATAGCTCCGACTTTGCTGAGCATTTCAGTGCTTCCGATAATTACTGCATAGTCCCGCTGAGAGATTACATGGCACCCCGGGAGAATCATAGTCATAGACTCTGCCAGATCGCCTTCCCGAGGAAACAGCTGGCCGTCTCTTGTCGCTTTGCAGTACAGCACCTGCAGACTGGAAGGGAATGTAAGGTGCCTGTAAGCTTCCGGAAGAGAAGAGGCTGTTGCGCCGATCAGAAGGTTGTACAGAAAACGGTGATAGTCACTCGTCATGTGCAGCAGAGCCGGGGAGTATTTCATTACGGCATAACCGACAACACCGCTGAGAATCCGCAGCATTTCAACATGCTCCGGCCTGTATGAATCATAGCCCTCGATAACTATAAGAAATCCGATCCATATGTCATGGCAGTACACACGGCTTGAAAATTTCTGGAAAGGCGATGAAGAGCAGGATACTTCAATCGGGGTCATCGTAGAGTCTGCCATCTGAACGGACTTAAGCGACTTGACGGTCTGAATGAATTCGTAGTCGCAGTATCCCCGCTCAATATTCTTTTTCCACAATTCATCAGTTACAGGTATCTGTGTTGAATAGCTCAGTATCCTGAAATCTCTGTCTATGAAAACAAGCGAAGCGCCGAATGTCTGGGAGCCGATATCAATAAGAGTATCTACATCCCTGACACGGTCAAGCGTGCTCATCATAGTCTCATAGTAATCATCTTTGTGAGAACCTACTACTATCTGAAAGGCTGTATTGAAGGCAAAGCCAAAGTCACTTTCAGACACAATTCCGATGTTCCCGCGTGAAGAATCCAGACAGCCGGTCTGCACGGAATCTGAAAAGATGCAGTGGCGCGGCTGCTTTTCGCAGGTGCGGATATTGTTGCTGAAGTACAGTATGTTGTCACTGAACACATTCTGTCTGGAGTCCATGAACTGAACTTCAAGGATCTCATCATCGAAAACAGCAGACCTGATCTCGATCTGGCAAAGACCGCTGAGTCTGGCTGCGATATCGCAGAATATCATAATAGCACCTCTTTTCTGAAGCATGTTAACACATGTTCAGAATAGTTTACGGTGCACAATAAGTCAATCGGTGTGGCGCCCAATTTAGGCATAGTGCAAAGTGCACAAATGACGACAAACAGGGGAATGGCTTCCGGACGGAATGAGGATGTTTTTATGCGTTAGGTCACTGTGCACAAATGTCCTTCATTGTTTTGGGTAAGTGTGATAATGCGGGGCAACATCGTTAAATTTATACTTAAATCAGATAACTTATATCTTTCGGTTTTATTGTGCCGCAGAAAAGTATCTGCGCATATCCTTAGAAGTTCCTTTGACGGAAAAGAATGAAAGGAGAAACTATGTACGATAAGCTATTTGAAAAAGGCAAGATTGGTAATGTCGAAATCAAGAACAGACTGGTAATGACCCCGATGGGAACTAATCTGGCTAATCTCGACGGAACACCCGGGCCTGCTATGATTAAATATTACGAGGACAGAGCAGCCGGCGGATGCGGACTGATCATGCCTGAAATCTGCAGAGTTAATGAGACTACCGGTGCAGGAATGTTCAGACAGATCGCAGCTACCAAGGACTATCATATCCAGGGCCTCAAAGAGCTCGCTATGGCAGTTCACAAGCACGGATCCAAGATTTTCATCCAGCTCCATCACCCTGGCAGAGAGGGAGTTTCCTCACTGATTGGCGGACAGCCATGTGTATCGGCTTCTGACAGAGTCTGCAAGGTATCTCAGCAGGAAACAAGACCGATGACAATCGAAGAGATCCATGAGCTTGTAGGACAGTTCGGCGATGCAGCACTCAGATGCAAGAAGGCAGGCATCGATGGCGTTGAACTCCACTGCGCACACGGATATCTGCTTCAGCAGTTCCTGTCGCCATATACAAACTACAGAGACGATGAATACGGCGGCAGCTTCGAGAACAGAATGAGACTTGTTCTTGAAATTATCGAAGATATCCGCAAGAAGTGCGGCCCTGATTTTCCTCTCGGCTGCAGAGTATCCGTTGTTGAGTTCCTTGACAAAATCGGATACACAGGAGATCAGATCAGACTTGAAGACGGTATTAAGATCGTAAAGTGTCTCGAAGAAGCTGGTATCGACTTCGTAGACGTTTCTGACGGACTGTATGAGACAGGAAGCTTCTCAGTTGAGCCGATTTCATTCCCTCAGGGATGGAGAAAGCCGATGATCAAGGCTATCAAAGACGTAGTCAATATTCCTGTAATCGCTGTATCTGTTATCAGAGAGCCTGCTGTTGCTCAGAACTTCCTCGATGAGAATATCGTTGACTTTGTCGGTATGGGCAGAACATGGATCGCTGATGCAGAATGGGGTAAGAAAGTTCAGGAAGGAAGAGAAGACGAGCTGAACAGATGTATCGCTTGTCTGAGATGCTTCGAGTCACTCCTCGGACTCAACGCTCAGGGCCTTCCGTTCGAATGTGCTGTTAACCCGAGAGCCTGCAACGAACTCCGCTACGGCGATCTCGAACCTGTTAAGGGTGAGCACAAAGCTGTAGTAGTGGGCGGTGGCCCTGGCGGAATGTTTGCCGCGGCTACTCTGGCTAAGAGAGGTGTTGACGTAACGCTCCTCGACAGACAGGAAGAACTCGGCGGTACCGTCAATCTGGCTAAGAAACCTCCTCGGAAAGAGAGAATGCAGTGGTTCATCGACTATCTCAGACAGGATATGGAGAAAGCCGGAGTTAAGGTCTGCCTCGGCTGCGAAGCTACAGCAGACGACATCGTTGCAATGGAGCCTGAAGCAGTAGTTCTCGCTACAGGTTCAACTTCGATTTTCCCTGCAAGCATCCCTGGCGTAGATGGCGATAATGTATATGCAGTCAATGATGTTCTGAACGGTAAAGTCGACCTCGCGGGCAAGAAAGTCGCAATGATCGGTGCTGGTCTGACAGGACTTGAAGCAGGTGAGTATCTCGCTGAAACAGGCGCAGAAGTCACATTCATAGACATGCTTAAGGTTGCGGCTCCTAATGCTTACAGACTGAATGTAGTTGACGTTCAGACAAGGCTTGCAGGGCTCGGCGCTAAGTATGAGCTCGGCAACGCACTCAAAGCAATCCTGCCTGACGGAGTATGCGTAGAAAATGTAGACACCAAGGAAGAGAAGAAGATCGATGCAGATGCTGTTGTACTCTCACTCGGATACAAGCCGGATCAGAGTCTCAAAGCTGCTCTTGAAGAAAAAGGTCTCTGCGTTAAGGTCGTTGGATCTGCAGTTGTTGACGGAACAATCGCACCTGCATCCCGCGGCGGATATGAAGTAGGAGCTTCACTCTTCGCAGACGAGGAACTCAGCTTCGCTATTGGTGACGGACAGTTCAAGTCCTTCTCGAAAATTTCCCACATGAGAGGACAGGAAGGCACATACGTAGCTTACCTCACACAGCCTGAAGCAATCAGAAAGGTATTGCCTGAGCCGCTTGAGCCATTCTCGATTCCTGTAGTAACAGTCAGCTGCTGCCACATCAAGGATCCGACATTTGCAGATAATTACTATGAGACTATTCTCGGCGTATACTGCACATACAAAGGCCAGCTCGGCATGTACACAATTTCACTCCTCCTCGGAGGACAGGGTGCAGAGATGGCTACCCAGCTCGGAAGAGATAATTCTGCAATTCCTAAGAAACTCGATGCTGAGTTCGTTATCAGAAAGGACGATGAGACCGGCAAAGTTACAGTCGGTGTTTGCAGAAGAGGCACACAGATCATAGATCTTGAGATGCAGCTCGGAAGCTACAACCATCCACTGATGCACGTTCTGTATCAGGCCCCTGCTCCTGGAGCAGAGACAGCAGGCAGCGGATACTACATTCACTTCGACAGACTGCCTGGAGAAGACGGAGTATGGAAATTCGATAATGTATTCCTTCTGAGAAACGTTGTTAAGTACAAATACGACGATTGGAAGCCAGGCTTCGTAACCAGATTCGAGCTGAAGTCCAGCATCGATGATCCATGGGGATGCCTGCCGGTCAACACAATCATCGGAGGAGCATATGCAGAGAACAACCTGCTTATCACAGCTCTCGAGAAGCTCGAAGATGTTGACGCAGAGACAACTATGAAGAAGATTCTGCCTGCATGGTATGACAGAACCGCATTCATGGAAGTAGGACGCAAATAGTTCAGATAAGGCAAATGATTAGCGGAGAGGGGCCGTAATTAATGGCCCCTGCTCTGAACTTGATTCAAAGTATACAACTACACATTTATTTCTTAGGGGGAATACAATTATGAAAGACTTCAAGGGAAAAGTAGCTGTTATTACCGGAGCTGCAAACGGATTCGGTAAGGAGTATGTCAAGGAAGCCGCAAAACGCGGTATGAAGATCGTTGCTGTAGATATTGAAGGCGAAGAAGTTCTGGCATGTGAGCCATTGGCCAGAGAACTGGGCGCTGAAGATATCATCTGTGTGCAGGCTGATGTTTCACTCTTTGAAGACACACAGAAGATCGTTAAGACGACCATGGAGAAGTATGGTCAGATTGACCTTCTTATCAACAATGCAGGTACAGGCAAGGGAGGAACTATCTCCAATCTGCCTCTGAGAGACTGGGAGTGGATGGTATATGCCAACCTTATGTCTCATATCTACATGATGAGACAGGTTATTCCTATCATGATGAAGCAGGGTACACACTGTAACATCCTGAATGTATGCTCGATCGCAGGACTCATTACAAGCAATGCGATGCCGGGATACTATTCAACCAAACACGCTGCCGTTCAGCTGAGCCGTGCTACACAGTATGAACTTGAAGAGATAGGAGCAGATATTCAGATCAGCATCTTCTGTCCGGGATTTGTACAGACAGATCTGCATCATGCAGAGCGCCACAGACCGGCAAGATTCTCTGATCCTACAGATCCGTACTATCAGAGCGCTGAGTTCTTCGCTTCTGAGAAAGCAAGTGAATATGTAGTTACAACCGGACTTCCGATTGACGGATTTGGCGAAACATGCTTCAAGGCTATTGAGAACGACCAGTTCTATATAGTTACACATCCACAGTATGATCCGCTGATCAGAAAGCAGATTTATGACAGAGTTGACGGTAATAATCCGGATCTCAGAAATGTCGGCAAGCAGCGCAAAGAAGTTGTCTGCGGAGATAAGGATCTCACAGGAAGAGTAGCACTTATAACAGGTGCGGCTTACGGATTCGGTAAGGAGTTTGTTAAGCAGGCAGCTCAGCGCAAAATGAAAATCGTAGCTGTCGATATCATGGAAGATGAGCTTGCTAAGATCGAAGACGTTGCCAAGGAATACGGCGCAGAGGATATCACACTTATTCCTGCAGATGTTTCACTGTATGAAGAGACAGAGAAAGTCGTCAAAACAACTATGGAAAAGTACGGCCAGATCGATCTTCTTATGAACAACGCAGGTACCTGCACACCGGGTGTAGGCTTCATGATTCCGCTGCAGGATTGGGAGTGGATCGTCCGCACAAACTTCCTCTCACATGTTTACTTCATGAGACAGGTAATTCCAATCATGAAGGCACAGGGCACACACTGCAACATTATGAATACATGCTCTGTAGCAGGTCTCATTACCAGCACAGGCATGGCTGCATACTATACAACCAAGAACGCAGCTGTAGCGCTTTCAGAGTGCATCGAGTATGAGATGCAGGAAGCCGGCGCCGACATCCATCTGAGTGTGTTCTGCCCTGGATTCGTACGCACACACTTCGATCATGCAGATGAATATCGTCCTCCGAGATACGCTCACGGAGATGATCCGTTCTATCAGAGCGAGATGTTCGAAAAGGGCAAGCAGGCGGCAGCCTTCGTAATCGGAACAGGTTATCCGCTTGAAGGATTCGGTGAGAGAGTATTCAAAGCGGTTGAAAACGATGAGTTCTACATCGTAACACATCCTGAATACAACGCTGCTATCAAGAAAGAAGTAGACGAGACAGTCGCAAGAACAAATCCTCAGGTAGTCACTATTACAGAGGCTATCAAAGACGTAACAAATCTGCCTGGCGGACCGCTGAGAGGATATCTTAAATCCTGATTTATGGAATAGGCAGATGCATAATGATGCCAGCTGATGATTGTCAGCATTGTCATAACACACAAAAAGTGCCGCAGCTTAATTGCTGCGGCACTTTCTTATGTCGTTAATCACGGGAACTGTTTATGCGGGCTCTGCGGTCTTCAATCCATGCCGGCGCAAGTATGGAGATGAGTATAAGAACCGCTCCGAGCAGCATGCTTCCGGTCATTGTCTCATGCAGGAAAATAACACCGAGTGCAGCTGCAGTAAGCGGGTTGAATACTGCAAGAACACCTGCCCGTTCAGGGGTAATATACTTCTGGCCGAATGGCTGTATGGTAAAGCCTACACCGCTGCATATGATCGCAAGCGCGAGGACAGCGCCCCATTCCTGCCCGCTTTGAGGCAGCCTGACTTCTTCAAAAATGAATGCTCCGATGTATGCAAAGATTGCAATGCAAAGCAGCTGATATACTGCTACTACTTCAAGGTCATCATTCTTGGCGGCTGTGTCTGTAACGATTACTGTCAGTGAGTACCATACTGTTCCCCCCAGAACCAGCAGCTCGCCGACGGTGAAACCAAGACGGTCGCCCTTAAGTGTCAGGAAACCCACACCCACCAGCGCGATTACCGCTGAAATAACAGTGAGTCTGTCAGGGAGCTTTCTCTGAAGGATACAGGCTATGGCAGGAACTATGACAACTACTGAACCCTCAAGGAATGCTGTAACCGATGAGGGGGTAGACTGCAGGCCGAACATTTCAAAGACCATAGCAAGAAAGAAGAAAAATCCTATCAGGGCACAGTGCCATAAGGTTTTAAGATTGATCTTCTTGATGCTCCTGCGGAAAAGGATAGCGATCAGAATAAAAGCAATTGTAAATCTGATGGCGATGGTCAGATAAGGCCCCATAGTCCGCATCGCGATTTTGCCGAACAAAAGGGAGCTTGCCCTCAGTGCAAGAGCAAGCCCAACAAGGAATTCCCCCTTACGTTCATTCATGTTGAATTTTTTCTCTAAGTCCATTATTCTGTCTTTCTTATCACGCGTATGGCGGAAAGATTATTGAGAGACCCTATCCTACAAGGATGTTTCCGTCATCCTGTACTACAATATTCATTCCGTCTTTGACGTATTCGAGAAACTCGTCTCCGAGGGAGTCTACTACAGGCATGTTGACATCGTCAAGCCATACATCTGCCAGGACTGTGCCGGCTGCTGCAAGTGAGTCTATCGGCTTTGAGAACAGCATGCATGCAGGCTGACGGCCCATTGAGCATGCGCAGTACAGAACAAGTCCGCCTGTCGTTGAACCTATCGTCTGAGGAAGACAAAGCGCTTTGCCCGCCATCTGTTTACCGTACAGATCAGGATTGTTCTGATCGCCGCAGGTTGCGGTCTTGTCGCCGAACTGCAGAGCCTTCTGGAAAGAGGCAAGTGTATTAAGACCCTGATGGGAGACAAGTGCCTCTGCGGCTATTCTTCCGGGTACGACGACCCTGCCTTTGAAAGCTTTCATCTTACTTACCTCCTTTTCTGCCGCCTATCCTCGGATTCCTGAGCGGCTTGAAGTCAAATCCTTTGCCTTTCAGTCTTCCGATTAATGAAGGCATTGATGTATCGCCTGTTCCCGGCATAGTGATCTGCTCGAGAATTTCATCATCTGTGTAGTAACGCGCTGAAGTGTATGTTCTGAGTTTGTTGCTTGATGTGATTACAGGCATTTTCTCGCTGAGCGGATTGTTCATGTACATCAGCGGGCAGATATATGAGGTAATAACGCCGGTTGCCTTGAGCCTTGCAGCATAAGGAGTTTTCGCGAAAGCTTCCAGAACGTCCGGTGCTGCTGTGAAGACCGTAGGAACAGAGACTTTGTCTGCGCCGTTTCTGCGGAGACCTTCTTCAACTTTGTCTGTCCAGTCTTTGAGCTGCTGCAGACTCATATGAGGGCAGCCCATGAAGCAGAGCTTAGGCTTGGAGTCCGGATTCTTCCAGATTACAGGATATTCTCTGTAAACTCTCTCGAGCTCGGCATCATCGATGACATAGGTCTGTGCGTCAGGCTTGATCAGATCTTCGCCAGACTTAACAGCCTCAGGTGTCAGCTTGTCGATATGATACAGACCGACTGCGCCGTTCGATGCTGTTGCGGCGCCGAAATCCTTGAGGTATGTACATGCCTCATCATCAAGTTCTGTACCCAGCCACTGATCGAGCCCCCTGACGTAAGGAACGTCCTCCATGACTTTCATGCCTATTGCTGATCCCAGAAGCTGAGCTTCAGGTTTTTTCGTTGTCCTGACTTCCACTATCCAGTCAGCTTTGCGGCCTTCATCGGTAAGGAGACCGAATTTAGGTACATAGCCGATAACAGAACCCATAAGGTCAATGATTCCGGAATTGCGGTTGCATCTGGCTCCGAGTACGGAATTTGCATAGACGACTGCAGAGGATTCTGACCAGCTCAGAATTTCACCGAATCCCGGCTTGTTTCCTACCTCATCCATGTAACAGGTGCATGTGAAAGCGTTGTCTGACAGAAGCCCCAGCTGCTCCAGCTGTTTTTCATAATCCTTCTGACGGCTGTACATAAACAGCTTGAAGACAATGTCCTGTGCGATATTACTCGGTACATTTCTGTCCAGAGGCTTCGGGTCGACAGAGAATTTCTGTCCTGACGGAGCGCCCGCTTCGAGAAGCTTGTCCATCAGCTCGTATACAGGACCGAGCGCCTTGAGCCCGAAAGATGTAACGAGATGGTTATACTTGCTGCTGATAGGGACCATTTCGGTAGCGCCGAACAGTTCACCGTATCTCACAAGCGATTCCATGACTTTGGCCAGAGTCTCACCCTTCGAACCATCGAGGATGGCTTTCTGCTCATCAGTCAGATTCATCTGATATTTCAATGATCTCATCCCCCTTTCACTGATAATCGGTTTCCGTTGATTAATATCTTCCTTATATATTGGTGCAGATAAATATGTGCAGATTAGTAAACGCATTTTACTGCTGTCAGTAACAGTATAGCACTAGAGCAAGGTCTGCAAAAAGTATTACTGTGATTAAGACAGAGAGGTAAAGCGGAGAAAATTGGCTGAAGTTCGCCGTATTTGCTGAATAATTGTAAAGGAAGCTTTACTATCTGCATCTGCGGTGTTATATTCCACTATGTACAATTGACAGAAGGCGTGTAAAGAAGACTTTACACACAAAAGGGTTTATACAGGAAGAAATTAATATAAAGGAAAGAAGGCAAAGTAAAATGACAAAAGTCGATATTTTTTCAGGATTTCTCGGAGCAGGCAAAACTACTCTCATCAAGAAGCTGATTGCTGAAGGATACGAGAACAAGAACATCGTACTGATCGAGAACGAGTTCGGTGAGATCGGTGTAGATACAGGATTCCTCAGAGACTCAGGCATCAAGATCAATGAGATGGTAGCCGGATGCATCTGCTGCACACTCGTAGGAGACTTCGGCAAAGCTCTTAATGAGGTAATCGAACAGTATGATCCGGACAGAATTCTCATCGAACCTTCCGGAGTAGGCAAACTGTCAGATGTCATCATCGCTGTTCAGGACCTGAAGAATGACAAGATCAAACTTAACGGATTCACTACAGTAGTGGATGCCAAGAGATACGATATGTATATGGAGAACTTTGGCGAGTTCTACAAGAACCAGGTTGAGCACGCAAGTTCAATCTTCCTCTCACACCAGCAGGGGCTCAGCAGCGAGGAAATCGACAGAATCGTAAAATCGATCAGAGAACTCAATCCGGAGGCTGAGATTGTTACAACTGACTGGGATCAGCTCAGCGGAGCCAAGATGCTCGAGGTAATGGAATCCAAGAAGACACTCAGCGCAGAGCTCGATAAGCTGAGACAGGAAGCTTATGAAGAGCTTGCAGCACATGAGCACGAGCATGAATGCGATGATGAAGAGTGTGAATGCCACCATCACCACCATCATCACGATGACGATGACGACGATGAGCACGAACATCACCACCACCACCATCATCACGACGATGATGATGACGACGATGAGCACGAACATCACCACCATCATCACCACGACGACGATGACGACGATGATGATGACGACGAGCACGAACATCACCACCACCATCATCACCACCATCATCATCACCATGGACATGACGCAGACGAGGTCTTTGATGAAGTGGGAACACAGACAAGCAACAAGTATTCCAAGGCAGAACTCGAAGAGATCGTTGACAGCCTTGATGAGTGCGGTGAAGTTCTCAGAGCTAAGGGCATCGTAGAGAACATTGACGGTGGATGGCTGGAATTTGATTATGTTCCGGGTGAAGGTGAGATCAGAGAGACAGAGGCAGAGGCTAACGGTATGATCGTTGTAATCGGAACCAGCCTCAAGAAAGAGAAGATCAATAAGCTTTTCAGACTTGCATAGAAGAAAGTGAAATAAGAAATAATGACGGATAAACCTGTATATCTTTTTACCGGATTCCTCGGAGCCGGCAAAACAACATTTATTAAAGAAACTCTGGAGAATCACGAGTTCGGGGATGACGGAAGAACTCTCCTCCTGATATGTGAAAGAGGAGAGACCGCTTATGAACCCGAAAAATTCGTCGGTCCGGGAGTCAGAGTTGAACATATCCGCTCTGAGGAAGAGCTGAATGAAGCAAATCTCAGAGCTATCGCCGCAAGAGGCGCATATGACAGAGTCGTTGTTGAGTACAACGGAATGTGGGAGAATCAGAAGCTTTTCGCATCAATGCCGAGAAACTGGCTGATCCAGCAGGAAATGGCGATCTTTGACGCAAAGACCTTCACAATGTACAACCGCAACATGCGTCAGCTTTGCTTTAACAAAATGCAGACAGCTGACATGGTTATTTTCAACAGATGTGAAAAAGGCTTTGACAAAATGCCTTTCCACAAAGAGGTCAGAATCGCCAACAGACGCAATCTCATAGTTTATGAATACGGTCCGGACGATATAGAGCCGGATGATATTCAGGATCCACTGCCGTACGACCTCACTCAGTCCAGAATCAGAATTGAGGACGAGTGGTATGCGGAGTGGTACAGAGATATCAACGAAAACGAAGACAATTACGACGGCAAGACATTTGTGATCAAAGGCCGCGTAGCACTTTCACAGGAACTGCCTGACGGACAGTTCGCATTCGGAAGACACGTTATGACATGCTGTGAAGCGGATATCCAGTTCGCCGGACTGCTTGCATACTACTCAGGACATGAGACTCTCAAAGTAGGAGACTGGGTAGAGATCACAGCCAAGGTCAGAGTTGAATACGCAGAAGCTTATCAGGAAAAGGGACCTGTTCTGTATGTCAGACAGTTAGAGAAATGTGAACCTTGCAACCCTGAAGTAGCAACCTTCTGATAACCGACAGCAAGTTACAGGAGAACAGAAAAGGAGCAACCTATGAAACAGTCAACCAGAATTACAAGAATGGCCAGACACATGATGGTACTCATGCTGACCGTCAGCCTCGTAACAGGCCTTGCCGTTCTGGGAGACGGCGCATATGCTGCAACCAGCACTTCGTCGCCTTTCGCGAATACCAAATCATCATATCAGCACAACTCCAGATTTGACGGAAATCTGATTGTACACGGAGTTGACGTTTCATACTTCCAGTCTGCTGCAAGTGACTGGAAAAAGGCAAAGCTGAATGGCTGTGATTTTGCTATCATGAGAGTCACATACACTACTTACGGAAACGGCAGTCTGAACATAGACAGCAAATTCGCTACTCATTACAACAAGGCGAAGGCTGCAGGCGTTATGAAAGGTGTATATGTTTTCTCCCAGGCGAAGAGTGTTACTGAAGCAAGAAAAGAAGCTACATACGCAGTTAACCGCCTGAAAGCACTGGGAATCGGTCCTGCAGATCTCGAGCTTCCTATTTACATGGACTATGAGTTCGCGGGAAAATCCAGCGGTAAGAATAAAGGCAGACTGTATGGCCTCAAGAAGGCAACCGCAATCAACTGCGTAAATGCTTTCGCAGAAGTCATCAGATCTTATGGATATGACCCTGGTGTATATGCAAATACCAACTTCTTCAAGTCATATCTCGGCAACGGAACTACACTTGATGCAGATATCGATATGTGGGACGCTCAGTACTACAGCAGAAATGAGTCTCCGTCCAACTACACAAAATGGCAGTACACCAGTACAGCAAAGGTAAACGGTATTCTGTACTATTCCACCAATAAGATCGGATCAACAGATGCAGACTTCTGGTATCTGAACAAGAAAAGCAACGCTTCGCCTATCACCAAAATCTACGGTAATACGACCCTGAATTACACAGGAAATGCAGTAAGACCGAATCTCGAGATTTATGAAGGCAGCAAGCTCCTCAAAGAGGGCGTCGACTATGTCGTTGGCGGAATCAACAATGTCAAGAAGAGCACAAGCGGCGCATATGCATACGTCAGAGGCATCGGATCATACGGAGGATACGCTCTGGTTCCGCTTACAATCGGATCAGGATATATCAACCACATAGGTCTTTCGGGCGTTGGCGGAGCAATTTTTACAAAGGCAAACGGCGCATCATACAGCATTGGATCAAATGCTAACGGAGGATATGTCAGAAACGTTCCTGCCGGAACAACCGCCTCAAAGCTGCTTGGCAACCTTGCTCTCAAGAGCAGTTATTCAGGTAAATATACTCTCGAAGTAATCGACGCAGCCGGCAAGAAAGTATCCGGAAGCGCTAAAGTTACTACCGGAATGATGATTGGCGTATACAGCGGATCAACTCTGAAAGGAACAGCGGATATCACTGTCAACGGAGATACACTGAATAACAGAGGCGCCAATTACCTCAGACATGTAAACAGAAGTGCGGTTCAGTCCGTGAAGTCAGGCTCATCACCGGCTGCAGCAGCTACAGCAGTAAAAACGACTTACATCAAGAGCTTCAAGAGATATACAGGAGCTTTCACTGTCAAAGTCAAGAAGCTCAAAAAGAGCCAGGCAAGCGGTTATGAGATGAGATACAGCACCAACAAGAAAATGAGCAATGCTGTATATAAGACAATCGGAACTAAGTACAACAAGGTTAGCAAGAAGATTTCCAAGCTCAGATCCAAGACATCATATTATGTACAGGTAAGAGCATACAAAATTGTAAACGGCAATTATTACTACTCCGGATGGAGCAAGGTCAAGAAGATCAACACTAAGTAATTATGAAAAAGAAATCTGCAGTAATTACACTAATAATAGCCCTGCTGCTGATGATGTTCTCAACTGCGGCAGTCCTTGCAGAAAGCGATGACCATGGTGCTGATGCGCATTCAGAGTCGATGTCTCAGATGGAGGATGATGTGGCTGAGGATGAAGCGCAAAGTGTCGCAGAAATAGTTATCGACGCAGTTTCGGGATATGTTCCGTATATAATAGGCGCGGTCTGCGGAATTGTCGTAATAGTAATTATCGTCAGAATAGCCGCGAAATCCAGGAAACCGAAATATACCGGAAAACACTGAGTAAGCCGCCCTGAAAAGGGCGGTTTTGTTATATTTATATAATGAAAAAACGACTCTGAACAAATACGAACCCCAACCGTACTTGCACATAGCCGTTTCTTCAAAGCACTATCTCATATCGAGTTAAATATGGCTCTCACCGTAGACTTGAGAGCTTGTTCTGTGTTATTTGCAAAACTTACTCATTTGAGTTGAACTGACAGCCTGCTGTATAACACATTTAGGTAAATTCATTGTATTAAATAAAGCGGCCTTATGTTATAATTCTGTTGCAAAAACTATAAATAAATTACGAAATAGAGGGTTTTACTGATGAGTGACCGAAAAACTGCCAACATGATTCTTAGCCGGACCAGAAGAAATCAGATATATCTGCCGTATCTTCGCAAGAAGAAATACTTCGATGCTATAAGAAAAGGTGACGCTGAACGCATCACTGATCTTTCCCAGCAGAACTATGAATACCCTACAGCTCTGTACAACAGATGTGCGTCATACAGTGAGGCAATGAATAAGATGTACTATGAGGCTGTATGCGCTGCTTCGGAGATGTGCCTTGTTGCAATCGAGGGCGGACTTCTTGATATGGTCGCTTATGATATCCGTGATGAATTTATCAGTGAATTTGATCACGCTTCCGCGCTTCCGGATCTGTATGATCTGGTTCACGGCATGGCATACAATTATGCGGTCAAAATGAAATATGTCCTGAAAGAGAAAAAGAAATCTCCGAGACTTGCAAGAATGGTGTCCTATATTGAGGACCACTTACATGAGAAAATAGAACTGGCAGATATCGCTGAGCATGTCAATGTCAGCAGGACATACGCGTCAGCAATATTCAAGGAAGAACTAGGCATCACTATCAGCGAATTCATCCTGAAAGAGAGGATGCTCGAAGCCAAGAGACTTCTGAGGGATACAGATATGACAGTAGCTGCAATTGCAGACAGTCTGTCGTTCTGCTCACAGAGCTATTTCACCAAGAACTTTACCGAAACCCAGGGAATGACACCGGGCGAATACCGCAAAAGCTTTCTGTAGTTACACAGGCTGAATGGAAGATCTTAAATGTATTAATGGCGAATACGGCGACGTCTTCATGTGCATAGACCTCAAGTCTTTCTATGCATCTGTTGAATGCGTTGAGAGAGGACTCGACCCGATGACAACCGATCTGGTGGTTGCGGATCCTACAAGAAGCGACAAAACGATCTGTCTCGCAGTGTCGCCATCTCTTCGCGCGCGCGGAGTCAGCAGCCGTGCCAGAGTGTTTGAGATACCCAAGAGCTTTACATATATAATGGCACCGCCGAGAATGAACCTGTACATAGAGTATGCCGCGGAGATATACAAGGTTTACCTCGATTACATAGCACCCGAAGATATGCACGTATACTCGATAGACGAGGTGTTCATCGATGTCACTCATTATCTTAAGAGATACAACTCCTCGCCTAAACAGATGGCTGAGCTGCTGATGGGTGAAGTACAGCGCAGGGTCGGCGTCAGGGCGACCGCCGGAATCGGCACAAATATGTATCTGTGCAAGATAGCCCTGGACATTCTGGCAAAGCATGCGCCTGACTTTATCGGCGTTCTCGACGAGAATAGCTACAAAGAATTACTGTGGGATCACAAGCCGCTTACGGATTTCTGGCGGATAGGGCCGGGAACAGCAAGGTCTCTGGCCAAAATGGGAATTACCACGATGCGGGGGATTGCGGAAGCCGATGAGGAATTGTTGTACCGCAAGTACGGAATAGATGCAGAACTCATGATTGACCATGCCAATGGTATCGAGACTGCCAAGATCTCAGACATCAAAGGGTATAAGAACAAAAGCCACTCTCTGAGCCGCGGACAGGTGCTGATGCGTGACTACAATTACGATGAGGGAGAGCTTATTGTCAAGGAAATGACCGAGCTTCTGTGTCATGAGATGACTGACATAGGTATGGTGACTAAGAATGTCTCGATTATGGTCGGATATTCTAATGCTCTCAAGATGCCGATGTCAGGCGGATCTGTCAGTTTTAGCATACCTGTTAATGCTGCGTCGATCATCATGCCTGCGGTTTCTGATCTGTACCGCAGAGTTACGGATCCTTCATGTCCTGTCCGGAGAGTTTTCATCAACTTCAATGATATTACTGAGCAGGGTTCAGACCGCCAGATGACGTTGTTTGATCTGGTTGATATGGAAAATGAAGAAGAGGGCGTAACTGCAGGAGCGCAGCGCAAAGAGGGCTTCGCTGATCCGATCCGTGAGACGCAGACCAGGATCAAACGTGATGCGGCTCTGCAGGAAACCGTAAATCTTATCAGAAAGAAGTACGGCAAAGACTCAATGATAAGAGGGATGGACCTCGAGGAGGCTGCCACTACAATAGAGAGAAATCATCAGAGAGGCGGTCACAGAGAATAATGGGCAAGAAACCGAGAAGCAAAATGCCGCGCGAGCAGAGAGCCAAGCAGTTCGCGCCGTTCAAGGCGGTAGACGGGCTGTATATTGCTCTGAGACGCGCCGAGGAAGAACACCGGAAAATGATGGAAGCCACCAGCATAGTCAATGTGCCTGTTGAGGGTGACAGTGCTGAGAACCCAGGCAGTTCCTCTGATTTGTAATCGCTGTAATACTCTGCAATATGCAGAAATAATGAACATGATGCAAAAACCGGCCAGTATATGTTAGAATACCCGCATGAGTGAAATCACTGTTACGACGTTCTTAATAGTTTGTCCGTTGGTCTTTCTTGGCGGATTTGTGGATGCGATTGCCGGGGGCGGAGGGCTTATTTCTCTGCCGGCGTATATGATTGCCGGACTGCCCGTACACAACTCGATTGCAACTAACAAACTGAGTTCCGGAATGGGAACGACTGTATCAACATACCGCTTTGCCCGTGGCGGCAATATCCCATGGAAGAAAGCGCTACCATGTGTTGTGATGGCAATGATAGGCTCAGCCGCCGGAGCAAGACTCGCGCTGATGGTTGATGCGGAACTGTTCAAAAGGCTTATGCTGGTCATTATTCCGGTCACAGCTTTCTATGTAATGAGAAACAAGAAAATGGGAGAAGACCCCGAACCGCTGGAATTCAGAAAAATGCTCATCAGAGCATCAGCTGC
>JBGUIG010000015.1:0-42342 GCA_045112795.1 Anaerovoracaceae bacterium
GGGTTCTTATGGACTGTCTGCTGACTGTCTGCCCTAATGTTGAAACCTATTCCGGAAGTCTGCAGAAATATCTTATCGCTCTGTGGGAAAAACATGATGTCATAAGTATCATGTCCCGCCTTCTGGAAATGGCAAACGATCCGATCCTCATCAATGATGAAAACCGGCTGGAAGCGAATGTTATGATGAATCAGATCATGTACATGCTGCTGGATTATGCTACTGACGGGAATACATTCAGAAGGTTTAATCCTAATGCGTCCGTCGGATCAAATTTCGTGCAGACACATACTCCGGAATTATATGTATCCTGGGTATTCTCCGCTGATGATCCGGCAGATCTGTACAGTGATGCTGACACATATACTCTGCTTTATGTCGGAGGCGATGCTGATGTCACGCTTTATAGAGGTGATGAAGAAGTGGAATTCCTCGAAAGCGGAGACAGGAACGTAAGCTCCCATCGCTATCTTAGCGTACGTGATGACAAAATCTCAGTAGTGGTTCCGCGTGACAGTGAATACACTGTATCCATGCATGCCAACAAAGATCAGACTTTGCCTGTCTATGAAGTGGCGTGCAAGGTAGGAAGACATGCGCCGGAACAGACTCAGATGTATACCACCGATCTGAAAAAGGGTGATGTGCTGAAGATCAGATATACAGCATCAGAAAATGGAGTGGCGCCTGAGGGTTTTCCGGAGGCTTCGGCAGATTACAACATAGAAAAGACGGATGCAGGCGTTGATCTGCTGCGTGATGCGTTCAGCTATCCGGAAAGCTTAGGTTGGAGAGATCTGATCATTCTTATTCTGATGACGGGTGTTATTCTGATCACAACTGTTTTATTTGTAATAACACTGCTGTCGGCGTGGGTACGCCACCGCTATAAGAGGAACCGCGGCTATATCCCGAAAGATGTCAAATTCCGTCCGCTTCCGATCATTTGTATCTTCCTGATACTGCAGGTCTTCATGGTAAGGGCGTTTTATACAGCAATTTATCCTCCTGAGGCGGATGTTATCAATGTCTTCAAAGGCGTAATCGGGATTCTGACATTGGTTATCGCATTCTACGGATACCGCAGAGTCAGGAATCCTTTCCACCTGATGATCATCATTGCAGTACTCCTGCTGACCGGTGCAGATATTATGATGACAACGAACGTTACAGCAGGAACTGTGCTGCAGATCGTGACATTTGGCCTGCTTTGCGTGAACTTCATCAGGGTGGACAAACCGGGAGTATTCAGGATCATTGTATGGATAATAATGTCCGCAGCGTTGGTCTGTATCATTACAATGGTAACCGGACATTCCGGCTATCAGAAATATCTTGAGATCGCCTATATCATTACGGGGTCAGCACTTGTGGTGTCAGCCTTTACGTATTCCTCAAGGACTTCCCGCGGTACTGCCCTGCTGTTTATATCGGGGATACTGATGATCCTGAACACTGTGCTGGCGGGCAATATATGGATAAGGTTTGCTTCGGCTGCCTGCTATTACATAGCTGTCTGTACACTGGCCAGTACGGGAAGCGGATTTATAATTCCGAGAATCGTTTCGGAATATGAGTCCCGGCCTGCAACAATAAACCCGGAACATTAATTATCAGAAAGGGAGGTAGTGCAGATGTACGGTGCAATACTTGGAGATATAATAGGCAGTCCATACGAATGGCATAATACAAAAAGCAAAAATTTCCCTCTGTTCAGCAAGTTTTCGCGTTTCACAGATGATACCGTGATGACTCTTGCAGTTGCAGATGGCTTCATGTCAGCTTTCAATAATCCGGACAATCATATCGAGGACGGGGATGAAGTTACCAGTGACAACAGGGCTGTTGTAGAGGAGTCGATCATAAAAAGCATGAAGAAACTCGGCCTCAGATATCCTAATGCCGGATATGGCGGACGATTCAGAGACTGGCTCGTACACGGGGACGGACCATACAACAGCTGGGGCAATGGATCTGCGATGCGCACCTCTTCTGCTGCATGGATATGCAGTTCTCTGGATAAAGTAAGGGAATTGGCAGGACTGCAGGCGGCTGTCACGCACAACCATCCGGAGGGAATTAAAGGGGCAGAAGCACTTGCTTCAGCGATTTTCATAGCAAGGTTCGGCGGCACCAAGGATGATATCCGGGAATATGTTACTGAAGAATTCGGCTATGATCTTGCCAGAACCTGCAACGGAATACGCCCGGAATACAGATTTGATGTTTCCTGTCAGGGCAGTGTTCCGGAAGCGATCATTGCGTTCCTCGAAGGCAGCGATTTTGAAGATGTTATCAGAAATGCTGTATCACTTGGCGGGGACAGCGATACGATCGGCGCGATGGCGGGCTCGATAGCAGAAGCTTTCTATGGTGTTCCTGATGAGCTTAAGAAAAAGTGTGAGGACTTTTTACCGCCTGATCTGACAGAAATATTACAGAGCTTTGCAAGGGATTATCTTCCTGATGATTTACCGCCGCTGAAAGGCAAAATCGCTGAAAAAAGCGATTGGAAAATCACGGAGATGCCCGATGAACATGAGAACTTTATCCTGAATAGGCATTTCAACAATCTTCAGATGGAGGCGCTCAGACGAGGAAACATCCCGCAGGAGATGGAGGATAAGTGGTTCTGGTACATGGAAGGGGATACCTTGTTCGCTCACCGCAGCTGGACCGGCTTTTGCATATTCAGAATTGATTTCAGGCCGGACGACAGGCATTTCGTTACAGTCAGCCGGGACAAGGAGCAGCATATGTTCACGACCATCGAAGAGGACGCGCGCCGAATCAACGATTTGCTGAGCTGGTGGTCGCAGAACACATATGATTATTACGGCGAATGGCTGGCAGAAACAGTGGATCTGCTGGAGAAAAACGGAAAAATATAACAATATGCGGCTCCTGCAAATCAGGCTTCCGAAAGTCATACTTCCAAAAAACATGCTCCCGCTAATCGCGGGAGCGTTTATTTATTTATTCAGGTCATTGCCCTTATCTCTGCTGTCGCGGGCAAGTGAGAAAAAGAGTCCGAGGACGCAGATGCATGCGAATGTTATGAACGATATGTGCATCATTCGAAGAATGTCAGTGTGAGGAGATGTTTCAAGGGTGCCGCTTCCCAGCACAATTGCGGTAATGGAACTGAGAATTGCCATGCCTGATGACTGCCCGTAAGTCCGCATTGTAGCGATTATGGAATTGGCGACGCCATAGTCTTTCTTACTGACGCAGCTGAGTATTGCGTTAGTGTTAGGAGATGAGAACAAAGCGAACCCCATTCCGGTTATACACATTACGAGCATAATATAGATTACGGCTGTGTTCTCGCCTATGCGCGAGTACAAAAGCAGTGTGAGTGCGCAGATCCCCATTCCGGTACTGGCCAGTACTGACGGCCTGATTCGGTCAGATAGTCGGCCAGTGAAAGGCGACAGGAGAGCTTGCGCTGCAGGCATAGTTATCAGCATGAGGCCTGCTTTACCCGATGGAATGCCGAGTATCACCTGCAGATAGATGCTCATCTCGTAGCTGATGGCAAAAGTAGCACCGTAATTCAGAAGAGCCGCAAGGTTGGAAAAAGTGAAAGTGCGGCTTTGCCTGAACATACTTACACGCATGATGGTGGACTTATCCGTCCTCTCACGTCTGTCCTCATGAACGAAGAACGCTGCGAGGAGAATGATGCCCGCAGCAAGCATGTATGGCGCGGAAGAGCCGCTTCCCAGACTGGTCATGCCGATCAGGCTCAAAACGATAGAAGATATGTAAAGCGCAATGCCGCCTGTATCTGTCCCTGATGTGTGCAAGGAAGAGGCATCCTTCGGAACAGCCCTGAATGCTGTGAGAAAAGCAGCAGCAGAAATGATGACTGATACTGCGAAAATAGATCTCCAGCCGAAAGTGCTGTTCAGGAGACCTCCCGCAATAGGGCCTGCCGTCAGACCAATATATGTTGCAGCGACGGAATAGCCAAGCATTTTGCCCTGAACATTATGGGGAAAAGCGCTTATCAGTATCGCATTGTTTGTTGCAAATATCATGGCAGCAGAAGTTCCCGACAATGCGCGGAGTAACATAAGAATTCCGATCGAAGGCGCAAAGATACTGATAGCCGATAAGATTCCGAAACCTGCAATTCCGGTAAGAAAAACCGTTCTGCGGCTGGTAACGTCAGATACCTTTCCCATTGGCAGACTCATGGCAGCTACCGCAATCGTATATGAACTGACAATCCAGCTTACATAAGCAGCATTCACACCAAAATAACTCTCAAGTGACGGCACCGAGAGATTCAGAGCACTCGACATAAAAGTGGTCATGAAGGAAGTGATCATGGCCGCTGCTAATATTTGAGATTTACCACCCGGATTCTGTCTGTCAATCATAATTCCATTATGAAACTAACGAAAAAATAAGTCAATTTCCGCCCGGAGAGCAGGGAGACAGAGAACCGTCTCCTGTCTTTCCCGGGAACCGTCTCCCGGATCCCTCAATCTTCTCTTTTGGGTTTGCAAGAAGAACAAAAAGGGTTTACACTTTTACCACTCAAATATGAAAGGCAGACATTAGCGGAGAAATGATCAGAGGACTTGGAACTGTTATAAATGCATTGGCTATTATTGCCGGGGGAGTTATCGGTGTAGCCGGAGGACGTTTCATTAAACAGAACTATCAGGATATGGTTCTGAGGGCGACTGCAATTGCGATTATGTTCATAGGTGCTGCAGGTGCTTTTTCCAGACTTATTGTAGTGGGTGATGACGGGACTCTCGGTACTACAGGGACAATCAATATTGTTATTTCACTCGCGCTGGGAGCGCTGATTGGTGAGGTCATAGATATTGACGGATTCTTTGAAAGGATCGGTATGTGGCTGAGGCATAAATCCGGAAGTGACGGAGACAACCGTTTTATAGACGGCTTCGTCACAGCATCTCTTACATGCGGGATCGGTGCTATGGGTATTATGGGATCGATACAGGATGGTGTTTACGGTGATTACAGCATACTTGCAGCCAAAGCCACTATAGACTTTGTGCTTCTTATCGTCATGGCGTCATCAATGGGAAAGGGCTGCATCTTTTCAGCTCTTACAGTAGCGGTTCTGCAGGGATCCATGACTGCTCTTGCGGCAGTATTATCCGGGTTCATGACAGATGAAATGCTGAATGCCATATCAATGACCGGAGGCATCCTGATTTTCTGCATAGGTTTCAATCTCATGTGGCCTAAGCTGATCAAGGTAGCCAATTTACTGCCTGCACTTGTGATCACAGTTATTATTGCATTGATACACTGATGCTGCCAGGCGGCAGTGCAGCAGACAATGCCTTTACGAAAAAGGAGACAGAGGATGACCCCTGTCTCCGGTAAAATTGAAGTTTGCGACAATCGTTCAGTTCCCTGTCTACGGGAATGATCAATAAACAGAAGCTGCATAATTCTGAATGTATTTATGCAGTTTTTTTGTGTCACTCCAGCGGGCGAATCCATATCCGCTGCCGAGGACTACTGTGACATAAGTGCTGCCTTCATATGTATACACACCTGTAAAGCAGCAGCCGGCATTTTCTTCAGTACCGGTCTTGCCTCCGAGGAAGTTGCTGACATAGCTGAATATGGCGTTGGATGACCAGAGTGTCCATCTGCGGCCTTTCTTCAGACTCTTGATGGTCTTGCATCTTGTTGCCCAGCAGTCTCTGATTTCCGGGAATGTGTATGCATATGCAGTGAGCTTTGCGAGTTCCAGTGCTGTTGTATAGTGTCCGTCTGCGTCGAGTCCGTGAGGATTGCGGAAATGTGTCCTTACGAATCCGAGTGATTCAGCCTTTGCGTTCATCTTTTTGACGAATCCTGCTTCGCTGCCCCCGACTTTCTCTGCTATAGCTGTAGCCGCATCGTTGGAAGACGGCAGCAGCATAGCGTACATCAGATCTCGGGTGTTGTATACATCTCCTGCTGCCAGACGACCGCTTCCCCACGGAGTACTGGCTGCATGAGCGGATATCTTAGTTGTTGAATCAATTTTCCCACTCTCAAGCAGCAGGATTGCAGTCATCAGTTTGGTCGTGCTTGCCTGCGCAACTTCCTTATATGAATTCTTGGAGTAGATCATCGTCCCGCTTCCGTCCTGATCGATCCTGTATACGCAGGCTGTGCGGGCAGACAGACTCAATTTCTCGATATTACGTGTGATTACATTAATATTGTCACTGTATGCCTCTGAAGCAGTCTCTGTCGCGGGAACAAAGAGACGCCACACCGAGGTGGTTTTCAGGCGTTCTTCCTGAGGGACCGTGAAACACACATGAGAAGCATCGCCAGCGGAATCGCCAGTGGAGTCGCCAGTGATGGAATCGCCGCAGCTGATGGTTTCAATCGTATCCCAGATATTTTCCGTACTGTTAAATCTCTGCAGCTGCACCTCTCTGCCGTTGGCAGGTGTGATGTCAGCCTCGATATTCAGAACTTCATTATTACGCTTATTTTCGCTGGTTTTGTAATTGCTGATAACAGTTTCAGCAGGGGTCACGGCTGTCACCGGCGCTGCGGATGTATCGTTCTGATAAAGCGCTGCCTGTTCGCCTGTGTCAGCGGTATTTGCAGTGCTGCCGGCTGCGGCGTATGCGTTACTGTTGTGTCCGGAATCTGCATTGCTGCCTGCTACGGCATACGCATCCATGCTTGCTGCCGGAAAGACAAGTGACAGGCACAGAGCAAATGCGATCAGTACCGACGCTGCTTTTGATAATAAATGTACCTTCTCGTAATATTTCATCCTGAATTCCTCGCTTAACGAACCGCGCATTCAAGTAAAGAACGCTTTACATATGAGAAGTGTATCATACAGATCGGCTCAGAATTCTTAAACTCTGTTTAGCTGCAGGACAAATTAAATGCAAAACAAAACTCCGGGGCCATTGGTATGGCGGCTGGAGTTTTGACTTGTGCGCTTTAGCTTGATCACAACCACCGGCTATGCCGGTGAGGGTAAAAAGCTTTAGCTGTGAAGTGTGAATGTTCACGATTGGCATGTTTGATGGATGTATATCATTTATTTGGTTGACAAGCAGGATGGGTGTATGTCTTTTAGTTGGTTGACAAGCAGGATGAACCTACTGCATTTTTTCGGCATCCTATTTTGTAGGTCCTCCGAGTCTGGAGACCACGTTCAAGACCTACACGATTCAATTCAGTTCTGCTAATTGTAGGTTCAGGGGCATCTGAATGGCTGAGATTATACATACATTTTGCTTTTGTATGTCAGAGGTGAGTACACACATTGCATCGATCTTCTGCGCAAAGCAGCAGCTGATGCAGAGGCGAAAGGTTTCACTGCCGGCGTCAAGGTAACCGTAGTCGGAGGCGCAGGATCGTACGTCTGCGGCGAGGAGACCACACTCCTGACATCCCTCGAGGGATACAGAGGCGAGCCTAGACTCAAACCTCCTTTCCCTACGGTTGCAGGCTATCTCGGCAAACCGACAGTAGTTAACAACGTAGAGACTTTCGCTACAGTTCCGGTTATCGTCGACAAGGGTGCTGAATGGTTCGGCAAGATCGGCGCACCGGAATATCCGGGAACCAAGCTGTTCTGTCTGGCAGGCGACATTAAGAACAAGGGCGTATATGAAATGCCTACAGACGCTACTCTCAGAGACCTCATTGAGGAGCTCGGAGGCGGCATTCCTGAAGGACACAGGATCAAAGCCATCCAGATGGGCGGAGGTTCCTGCGGCTTTATCACAGAGGAGGCTCTCGATACACCGCTGGATTTCGAATCCATGAGAGCTATCGGAGCATCACTCGGTTCAGGAGCAGTTCTTGTACTCGACGAAACCCACAATATGGCAGAGTTTGTCAGAGGAACATCTCACTTCTTCGCGCATGAGTCATGCGGCAAATGCAGCCCGTGCAGAGAAGGAACCGCGAGACTCGAAGAGGCAGTGGAAGATATCATTGCAGGAGGCGATTTTGAGAAGGATGTTGCAATGATCAATGTGCTGAACGACACGATGAGCATGTCGTGCTTCTGCCCTCTCGGACAAGGCGCGTGCACACCTGTCATCTCAGCACTCAGGCTTTTCCCTGAAGATTTCAAAGTATGGAAGAAGGAGGCGTAACCATGGCTAATGTTAATGTAACGATCAACGGAAAGATCTGCGCTGCTCAGCCTGGCACAACCATCCTTCAGGCAGCAAGAGATAACGACATACACATTCCTACACTTTGCCATTTTGAGGGCATCGAAGGCAGAGCAAACTGCCGTATCTGTGTCGTTGAAGTAGAAGGAATGAGAACATTCCAGCCTGCATGTGTCACCAAAGTGTTTGATGGCATGGTGGTCAATACAGATACAGACAGAGTCAGAGCTGCAAGAAAAGCGACTCTTGAACTGATCATGGCACATCACGCTGTAGACTGCCATCACTGCATGAGAATCGGCTCATCCAGCGAGCAGTCTCTCGACCCGAAGTTCTGCGAGATGTGTTTCTGGTGCGACTGCGAGAGAGACGGATTCTGCGAGCTGCAGGCACTGAACAGAGAGTATCATGTGGACGTTCTGCCATATATCCAGCACGAGCATGACTATGAGACAGACGATTCACTGGGCAGTGTGATCAGGAATCCTAACAAGTGCATCAAGTGCAGACGCTGCGTCGATGTATGCAGTGAGGTTCAGACAGTGCACAACCTGTCAATGGCAAACAGAGGCCGCGACATCATGGTTGTACCTGAGCTGGGTAAACCAATGGCGGAGAGCGCATGCGTGCGCTGTGGTCACTGCGTAGATGTATGCCCGGTCGGAGCGATCTATATGAAGGAGCACAAGGATGAAGTCCTGTACATGACTCACTCATATGACATCAACACTGTTGCACAGCTTTCTGAGGACGTTATCCCTGAGCTGACAGAGCTTTACAAAGTGGAAAAGGGCAAAATCAGCATGAATCAGGTATGCACAGCTCTTCACAAGATCGGATTCGACAAGGTCGTGACGGATTCATATGCGAAGAAAGAATCTGCTAAGCAGGCAGCTGAGATTATTGAAAAAAAGGTAGGCAAAGCACCTGTTATCCTGACCAATTCACATGCGGTCATGAACTTCGTGGACAGATATTTCGCTGATATGAAGGATAAGATCGACGTATATGAGAGCGCTCAGACCGTATTCGGAAGAGCGGCAGGCAAGGATAACGCATTCGGATTTGAAAAGCCGGTAAAGACTGTCAATATTTCCAAAGTCAAGGAGCTCGGAGCAGAATCCGAGGAGACCGGCAATGTCGATTATGTATGGAACGCAAGAGAACTGTACAGAGTATTCATCAGGACCGGTGGCGCTCCGCACAGAAAAAGCGCTTCGGCTTTCGACACCTTCGCAGAAGAGAATATCGCTTTGCCATACCCTGAACTGCTCGGCGACAAGGAGTGGACACTGACGCCTGATTACGAGGAAGTGGCGATTCTCGTTGGAGGAAAGCCATACAAGTGTGCAGTAGCACACAACCTCGGACAGGTACGCAGACTTCTTGAAGGCGACTATAAGAATTACGACGTAATAAGACTGATGGCGTAATAAGACTGATGGCGTAGAAGAACTACATAATAACAGATTAACAGCTTTTTCTTAAAAGCACCTCTCTATGAACTGACCTCCGGTGGCCGGATTATTATTCCGGCAGGGGGTCATTTCTTTTGAGGAGTTTTTACTGTTTTCTAATCATTTTCTAATTTTGTCTGAATATGCCTTTCATTTTACGGGTCTATCATAAAACCATCAAAGAAAGGGTCACATAGGAACCCGGAAACTGTTAGAATAAATAAGGAGGCAGAAATGGATAATTTTGAAAAGATAGAAAAGCTCGTTAATAAGGCAGGATGCAGTTATGAGGATGCCAAGGCAGCTCTCGAGAGCTGCAACTGGGATATGATTGACGCAATCATCAGTCTAGAAAGAGACGGTAAAGTTGCAAAGCCTGCATCAGGACAGGCTGCACATAAGGCAGACGACGGAGTGGAGATCGTTACCGAGGTCAAAACAGACAGAGGCAACGGCAACAGCGGCAGCAGTTCATACTCCGGGGATACCGGCACTGCCGGAAGCACAGGCAGCAAACAGGAATCCTCTAAGAAAAAACTCGGACTGTGGACTCGCTTCAAGGGCATCATGACGAACAACAGAATGGTGATTCTTAAGAGCAACGGCCAGCAGATAGTTGATCTCCCGATCTGGATCCCGGTTATTGCACTTATCACTTTCTTCTGGGCAACATTGATTCTTGCAGCAGTTGCTATGGTATTCGGATGCCGCTTCCACTTTGAAGGAGCAGATCTGGGCAAGACAAACATCAACAATACAATGGACAAGGCGACAGATTACGCCGAGAAAGTCAGAAATGATCTGACGGGAAGAGCAAATGACAAACAGAATTCTGATAATTGAAGATGAAGAAAAGATCGCGCGATTTATAGAACTCGAACTCATTCATGAGGGATATGAGGTTCAGAAATGCGCAGACGGCAGGACAGGGCTGGAACTGGCTGAAGGCGGAGACTTCAGCCTTGTTTTGCTTGATATAATGCTTCCGGAACTGAACGGAATGGAGGTTCTCAGAAGACTGAGAAAGACTTCCGGTATACCTGTGATAATGCTTACTGCCAGGGATGCGGTCATGGATAAGGTCGCCGGCCTGGATCTCGGTGCTGATGACTATATAACAAAACCTTTTGCGATCGAAGAACTCCTGGCAAGGATAAGACTTGCTCTCCGCCGCAGCCCACAGCATAATCATGAAAATGCACATGCAGCCCCGGATGATCTTCTCAGCTGCGGTGAACTGACTCTGTCGGAGAGCAGGCATGAAGTGAAATATGCCGGTAATGAAATAGAGCTTACCAGCAGGGAGTTTGATCTTCTGAAAACTCTGCTTATCAACAAGAATATAGTGCTTTCCAGAGACAGCCTTATGGGCAAAGTCTGGGGATATGACTACATGGGCGAGACTAATGTAGTTGATGTATATGTAAGATATCTGCGGAGCAAAATCGATGAGGTATACGGCATCAGTGTCATACAGACGGTCCGCGGCGTAGGTTACGTAATCAGAGACGAAAATGGCTAAGAAGAGAAGAAGGGAAAAGCCAATAAGCACAGGATCGATAGCTTTCAGAATAGGTCTCAGCTCGGGACTTAATCTGTTACTGATTTTTATCGTGCTCGATGTAATCCTGTTCTGCGTTTTTATATTGCCCGGACTTACAGACGGAGCAGGGACTGCAGAGATAAGCATAGACAACTTCAACACATTCAGGCAGCTTATCAGTGAATGGAAATTCGATATATTGCTGAGAGTGGAAGGAATCATCGTGCTGATATGGGTGCTGGCTGAAACGCTTAAGGTGAGATCAAAACTGAGCCCTTTGCAGGAATTCGCTGATGCAGCTCTTAAGCTAAGCGAAATGGACGGCGAGAACGAAGAGCGTTATCATAAACTTGAAAACGCGATCGAAATGCTGAGTCCTGCAGAGGATGATCAGAAACTCTACACAGGTGATGCGGAACTCGCCGGGCTTGAGACAGCGGTCAATAAGCTTATGGCCAGGATGAGGGACTCATACCGTCAGCAGGCACGCTTTGTCTCGGATGCATCGCATGAGCTCAGGACACCTATTGCTGTTATCAAAGGATACGCGGATCTGCTCGACCGCTGGGGCAAAACCGATGAAAAGATTCTTGAAGAGTCAATTCAGGCGATCAAAGACGAAAGTGAGAACATGCAGCATCTGGTAGAGCAGCTTCTGTTCCTGGCGCGCGGAGACAGCGGACGGACAACACTTAACATATCCGACTTTGATATTTCAGATATGATGAAAGAAGTCTGCGAGGAATCCGCTATGATAGACGATAAACACCAGTACCGCTTTGAGAGCGGCGGCAGTATACCTGCACGCGGAGACGTATCGCTGATCAAGCAGGCGGCCAGAATACTGATTGAGAATGCTTCAAAATACACTCCTGAAGGAGGCGAGATCATTCTGCGAAGCCTCGTTCCGGATGGGCATCCCGCTTTCTCGGTTCAGGACAGCGGTATAGGAATAGATGAAAACGATGTGCCTCATATATTTGAGCGGTTCTACAGAGCTGACGACTCACGGGCAAGACAGACTGGCGGAAGCGGACTAGGACTGGCTATTGCAAAGTGGATAGTCGAACGCCATGGAGGACACTTTGAGGTCATATCGCGCAAGGACATCGGAACAAGAATAACAGTCATACTTCAGTAAGAAATCAGATCAGAAAAGCTGCAAAACCTGCGGCTTTTTTTGATTTTGCATCCCCCAGGGAGGCTTGTTGACCAGCTGGTAAGCATCTACAATAACATATGTACAGAAAATCCGATATATATGGGGAAAAGAGCTATTTACTATGCATATGGCAGACGCTTTACTGGCTCCGGCAGTAGCCGCTACGATGTATGTTGCATCCGGTGCAGCCGCTGGTGTTTCAATCAAAAAACTCAGAGAAGATAATGAGCCTCAGAAGCTCCCTACAATGGCAGTCACAGCTGCTGTAGTATTCGCGGGACAGATGATCAACTATACGATTCCGGGTACAGGTTCATCCGGACATATGTGCGGAGGAATGATGCTCTCTGCTTTACTTGGGCCATATGCGGGGTTCTTGTCCATGATTGTAGTACTGGCCATCCAATGCCTGTTCTTCGCCGACGGCGGATTGATGGCGCTGGGGGCCAACATATGGAATATGGCATTCTACGGATGCTTCGTAGGATACTTCCTGATCTGGAAGCCTATCATTCACAGCCATTGGTTCGGAGAAGGGAAATCAGCGCTTCGCAAGCGGATTATCACTGCATCCATTCTGGGGTGTATTGTAACATTGCAGCTAGGAGCTTTCTCGGTTGTGCTTGAAACGAGTTTATCAGGCATCACAGAATTGCCGTTCGGGGCATTTATGGGCTTGATGCAGCCTATCCACCTGGCAATCGGCCTTATTGAAGGACTGATCACTTCTGCAGTACTCTGCTTTGTGTTTGAATCACGCCCTGAACTTCTCAGAGAAGTCAATGAAGCAGGTGCAGGAACACTCGAAGCAAAGCGTTCACTCAAGGCAACTGTCGGTATTCTGGCAATCGTAGCACTCGTAGTAGGCGGAGGTCTCAGCCTGTTTGCAAGCGGCAATCCGGATGGTCTCGAATGGGCGCTCTTCGGTAATGCTGATGGCGGATACGCAACTAACATGGGTCTCGATGAAGAGAACTTCGGAGTATCAAGCCAGGCAGCAGATACAGCGGGAAGCATTCAGGAGAAGACATCTTTCCTGCCGGATTATGCTTTCCCGGGCAGCGACAGCGCAGTCGGCACATCGGTATCCGGTATAGTCGGATCAGCACTTGTAGCCGGTGTCGCAATACTGATATGTTTTGCCGGAGGATTCTTCCGGAAGAAGAACAAACAAGCCTGACTAGAATAATTTCCCGGGGGCGTCATTGACGCCCCTGTTTTGTGTTATTATGAAATATCACTTGCAAAGAAGGCAGTAATAAATGAACAAAATGGAAAAAGCACTCAGCGAGCTTGGCCAGATGGACGAACTTGCAGTGCAGGATTCTCCGGTACACAACCTCAATGCCGGTGCCAAACTGCTGAGTACTGTTGTTTACATCTTAATAGTAATGTCTTTTGATAAATACGACCTGAGCGGGCTGGTGCCAATGGTGCTCTGGCCGGTTTTTCTGTTTCAGCTTAGCGGGATACCGGTGCGTACCTGTTTCTACAAACTGCGCATCGTCCTGCCTCTTGTGATGGCCGTAGGTCTGTTTAACCCTCTGTTTGACAGAGAGGTAATGCTCTATCTTGGTAATATCGGCGTTTCGGGCGGTGTCATCAGCATGCTGACACTGATGCTCAAAGGCGTCTTCTGTCTGATGGCATCATTCCTGCTTGTCGCAACTACTCCTTTTGACTCCATATGCGCAGCGCTGAGAAGAGTTCATGTACCGACGACGCTGGTAACTCTGCTGCTGCTGACATACAGATATGTAGGAGTAATGACAGAAGAGCTCGCTGTGATGACTGATGCGTATCACCTGAGAGCTCCGGGACAGAAAGGTATACATGTTTCTGCATGGGGGTCATTCCTCGGACAACTGCTTCTCCGCAGTATGGACAGGGCACAGGAGCTGTATGCAAGCATGCTTCTCAGAGGATACCATCAGCATTTCCACTATGCCCCATCAAGACCATTCAGGGGGAAGGATGCAGCATATCTGATACTGTCATGTCTCCTGTTCATAGTACTGAGATACTGTAATGTGGCGGAAATGATAGGCAGGATGTTAGTGAGGTAGAAAAATGATCAGATTGGAAAATGTCAGTTTTGAATATGAGCAGGGAAATCCTGTTATTGATAATATGTCATTTGATATCAGAGACGGAGAAGCCGTCGGACTTATCGGAGCTAATGGCGCAGGCAAGTCTACCATTATGAAGCTTCTCCTCGGTCTGGTTTTCGGTTCAGGGAAGATTCTGATCGATGATATTGAAGTGAACAGGAATAATCTTGGCAAGATAAGGGAGAAGCTGGGCTTTGTACTGCAGAACTCAGATAATCAGATGTTCATGCCTACGGTATATGAAGACATGATGTTTGCGCCACTGAATTATATGGTCAGCAGAGAAGACGCAGAGAAGAGAGTTGATGAGGTACTGGACAGGCTCGGTCTGCAGTATCTCAAGCATAAATACAATCACAAGATCTCAGGCGGCGAGAAGAGAATGGCTGCAATTGCAACAATACTGGCAATGGAGCCTGAGGCTATCCTGATGGACGAGCCTACATCTGCTCTCGACCCATACAACCGCAGAGTTGTAATCAACACAATCAGGGATCTTAAACAGACTAAGATAATCACATCACATGACCTGGATATGATCCTGGATACATGTGACAGAGTTATTCTGATTAACGAAGGCAAGGTCGTAGCAGACGGAGAAGCAGGCGAGATACTCCGTGACCGGGAGCTTCTCGAAGCCAATCACATGGAACTGCCTCTCCGGTTCCAGCATTAAGGATAAAAGGTGAATAAATATGATCATTAAAAACGCTCTGATTCATGACGCAGTTAATCCGCAGCCGTACAAGGGTGATCTGGTTATTGCAAACGGCAAACTCATATCCGTAGGTCCGGCCGCAGACAACTTTAATGATATGCTGGATGCTGAGGCTCTGTGCGCTGATCAGGATGTCCTGGATGCGACAGGTCTGCACGCTTATCCCGGATTTGTGGACGCGCACAGCCACATCGGACTTGATGGATATGGCGGCCCGACAGGCACGACTTACGACTACAATGAAATGAACGATATCTGCTGCCCTCAGCTCCGTGGACTTGACAGCTACTATGCTCAGGATGCGGCAATTCCGATGGCGCTCGAAGGCGGAGTAACAACAGTGGCTGCCGGCCCGGGATCAGCTAATGTCTTCGGCGGTACTTTCCTTGCAGCAAAACTTCGCGGAAATACTGTCGAAGAAGCAATGATACGTCCTGAAGTAGCTATGAAATGCGCCTTCGGGGAGAATCCGAAGAGGTGCTATAAGGAAAAGTGCGATTCTGCAAGAATGACGACGGCAGCTATCATGAGGCAGACTCTGTTTGAGGCGCGCGATTATATGCTGCGCAAGGAAGCTGCCGGAGATGATATCACCAAAATGCCGAAATATGATATGAAGATGGAGGCGCTTATTCCTGTTCTGAAGAGGGAGATGCCTCTCAAAGCTCATGCACACCGCAGCGACGATATCATGACAGCTATCCGCATTGCAAAGGAGTTCAATCTGAAAATCACTATTGAGCACTGCACTGAAGGACATCTTATCGTGAATGAGCTGAAAGCAGCAGGTGTTCCTGTCGCGGTCGGTCCGACTCTGACTAACGCTTCCAAGCTTGAACTTCTGAACAAGTCCTGGACCACACCGGGAATTCTCGCAGCAGCCGGCATACCTGTATCGATTATCACGGATGCGCCGGTGATCCCGCAGCAGTACCTGCCGCTTTGCGCCGGACTCGCTGTCAAAGCAGGAATGGATCCATTCCTCGCTCTGCAGGCAATCACAATCAATCCGGCAAAGCACATAGGTGTCGATGATCGCGTCGGAAGTCTCGAAGCAGGCAAAGACGCAGACATTGTGCTGACAGACGGCGATCCGATGGTCAGCGACACAGTCGTAAGATATGTAATAGTAGATGGAGAGATTCTGGTCAGCCATGCAGAGTAAATGA
Source organism: Anaerovoracaceae bacterium (assembly GCA_045112795.1). GTDB lineage: Bacteria > Bacillota > Clostridia > Peptostreptococcales > Anaerovoracaceae > Crickella. The sequence goes on from JBGUIG010000015.1 coordinate 16,308, forward strand.
GTGACCGTACAATCATACGCGTGGTATACTTAACCTGACAGATTAATTTAGCAGCATCTGATGAATCATGACCAGGGGGAATTACTATGGATAACAACTGGAGTCAGGAGAAAATACACCAGCTGGTGCTGGAACAGAAAGATTTTTTCAGAACAGGAAAGACACTGGATGTCAGCTGGCGTATTGAGCAGCTGAAGGCCCTCAAGAGAGCAATCAAGTCGCATGAGGCGCAGATACTGAGAGCTCTCAGGGAAGATCTTGGCAGACATCCTGTCGAAGGATATTTATGTGATGTCGGAGCAGTTATACTTGAAATAAATGAAACGATCAGCGGACTGAGAAGATGGGCGCGCCCGGAGATCCACTACAGCGGCATGCTGTGCTTCCCGAGTGTCGTGACCAAGGTATACAAGATGCCTTACGGAACAACGCTGATCATCAGTCCTTTCAACTTCCCGTTCCTGCTGTCGCTCGGAGTACTCACTGCAAGCATTGCCGGCGGCAACACTGCTGTTATTAAGGCAAGCTCCAAGTCAAAGAGTTCAACCAGAGTACTCAGAGAGATTATCGGAGATACGTTCTCTGCGGATTACATCACCGTTGTTGACGGTGGACATGATGTTGCGGATATGTGTCTCGAAGAGCGCTTTGACAAAATCTTCTACACAGGATCTCCTGCAGTGGGAAAACACGTAATGGAACGCGCCTCTGTCAATCTGACTCCTGTTGCGCTCGAGCTCGGCGGAGAGACAGGCAACTGGTGCATCGTAAGAAAAGATGCCGATCTGAAAGACGCTGCCCGCAAGATAGCATTCTTCAAGATCTGTAACAGCGGACAAATCTGCATCAATATCAATCAGGTTGCAGTAGCAGAAGAGGTTGCCGATGAATTTCTGGAGCATCTGAAGAAGGAAATTATCCGACAGGGAGGCGAGCATCCAAGTCAGAATTCTGAATATCCATGCCTTATCACAGACGGCGCATACAGAAAATGTGCTGACGAAGCAGAGAAATACCGCGACCGTATTATTTTCGGAGGTCAGGGTGATGAGGCAGCAAAAAAATACGATACAACAGTTATTTACCCCGTAGATATAGACGAAGATATCGTCAAACACGAACTCTTCTGTCCGATCCTGCCAGTTGTTCCGTTCAAGGACGCAGATATAGACAAAGTGCTGGATGTCATAGCATCAAGAGAGCACGGACTGGCTTTGTACATCTTCACCGGAGATGTCAGATGGGCTGACAAGGTAATGAGAACACAGCAGTACGGAGGCGGATGCATCAATGAAGTGTGTATTCATCTGATGGTCAAAGGCGTGCCGTTCAACGGCACAGGACATTCCGGAATGGGCGCATATCACGGAGAGTGGGGATTCAGAGAATTTACACATCCGCAGACAGTGCTCTTCGGACAGACCAGATTTAACCTGCCGCTGCGTGAGCATCCGTATGAAGGCGTAATTAATGCGTACAAAGATAAACTGGTAAGAATTTTTGAAAGATAGGGTCAATGCAGAAAGGGAGAAACAGAGATGTATATCAGTGATGTAATGACAACCGCGCCGACTGACGAGAGAGGCGCTCTTGAGACTAAGGTATATCAGGAACTTGAGAAGCTGAACATCAAATATGAGAGAGTCGACAATGATTCTGTCGAATCAATGGAAGAATGCGTTGAGATCTCAGACAAGCTTGGAGCTGAGATCAGAAAGACCATTGTTTGCTGCAACAGACAGAAGACCGACTTCTATCTTGTGATTCTGCCTGCCAACAAGAGATTCGATTCCAAGCTCTTCGCCGCAATGATGAGAACAGCAAGAGTATCTTTTGCATCGGCGGAAGATATGGAGAAGCTCATCGGTCTGACACCGGGAGAAGCTTCGGTAATGGGTATCCTCAATGATCCGGAGGGCAAAGTCCAGGTCGTCATTGACAAGGCAGTTGCTGATGCGGAATGGTTCGCGTGCAATCCGGGAGCCAATACGACTCATATCAGATTCAAGACCAAACAGCTGATTAACAACTTCCTTCCTGCAGAGGGACACAAGCCGGAAATTATTATGCTGTAGCAGTTGTTACTGTCGCAGGTTTGAATTCCATGAATAATAAATAATTAAAGAAAAACGCTCTGTGAAGCTCCCGTAGGAGTAGCCGCAGAGCGTTTTTCCATATTATGCGTGACTGTGAGAGATGGTTCTGTTAAGCTGCTTTGTTATATCTGCCAGAGTATGCAGCAGATACAGAAGCTGCGGATACTTCGCGGAGCTCTCTCATAAGCTCATCGCTGCTTTTGGCCACCGCCATTATTCCGAGGACATCTTCGGTCTCTGTATTGATGTAGCAGGTTGTCAGATTCCATTCTGTTTCGAGCACCATTTCTGCGATGCTGCCTTCTGCTTCGATGAGGTAAGCATTGTACTTCTCATTCTCTCTGATGCCTGCCTCTGCTGCTGCCATAGCGATAACTGCTGCGTTTACTGTATTGATAGTCTTCATTTTGTTTTCCTCCTTGTGTAATCGTAAGGTCTTGTATTTGATCTCCGGCTTTGCCGGATTTTGTTTGCTTTCCTTAGCTGATGTCTGAAGTATAGATGCCAAAATTAAGAAAATTATTAGAAAATCTGAGAAAATTGAAAATTATCAAAAAAAAACAGAGGCCAACAGTCAGTCATCAACAATAACGATCGGCAAACAGCAATCGGCAAACAGCAAACAGCAAACAGCAAACAGCAATAACAATCTGTTAATGGGAGTCTTTTCTCGGACATACTAATTGAATTCTCAGAATTATTTGCTACCATATTTGTAGAAGAATTAACGGAAACCGCATACTCAGCGCCGCTCACTCATGTCAGGAGAGCCGGCGCGAGCTTTGCACCTGATTTGCAGAGGGAAAGGCCGGCAAATGAGAATCCTTGTAGTAGAAGACGAGAAGAACATGAACCGTCTCATAAGTGAGGCGATGGAAGACGAAAAATACAGCGTAGACAGCTGCTTTGACGGAGCCGAGGCAATTGAATACGCTATGGCGGCAGACTATGACGTAATAATACTCGATGTCAATCTGCCTAAAATGGACGGATTTACAGTAGTAGAAAAATTAAGAGACAGAGGCTGCAGCTCGCCTGTGCTGTTTCTGACCGCACGGGACAGCGTAATTGACAAGGTGACCGGACTTAACGCCGGAGGGGACTATTACCTGACCAAGCCGTTCAGCTTTGATGAGCTTCTGGCGGTAGTCAAGGTAATGACAAGAAAGTATACAGGCAACAAGACCAATGAATATAAGGTCGGAGACCTGGTCGTAGACACAGACTCGCGCACCGTTACACGCGGCGGAGTGCCGGTAGACCTCACATCAAAAGAATTCGCTTTGCTCGAATACATGATAAGAAACCGAGGCGTGGTACTCTCCAGGGAAATGATCGAGAACAATCTCTGGAACTACGACTACGAGGGAGGGACCAACGTAGTCGATGTGTATATTGGCTATCTCAGGCGCAAAATCGACAAGGGACACGATACCAAACTGATCCACACTGTGTGGGGCACCGGATGGGTCCTCAGAGAGGAGTAGGACATGTCTGCTAAGCTAAGACTTACATTATGGGTCACATCTATGGTGCTGTTGGTCTCGGTCATGGTTCTGGTTTTCGTGCTGGTCATTAACCGCCATTCTCTGCCGGAGGACCCAGCATCCTATCTTGTGGATGTGGTAATAGATAATGCCAACGACGTGGAGTTCGACAGAGGGACTTTCGAGTGGGACGACCTTTCTGTGTACAAAAGGGGTGTCTACTGCTCTTTCTACAATACTAATGGGGATCTTCTCCTATCGGCGGACAAAGCCGACATGGATTTTTCCGGCGAACCTTTCAAGTCAAACCAGATCCGCACAGTCAGGTCGGGCGGCAAAGAATTCTACCTGTACGACATGTATGTTGACATGGAAGTGTCCGGCCTGTGGATCAGAGGCGCAGTGCTGACAGACAGCCGTGTCGGAATTATGGACATCATCATGAGACTAACCCTGATGATTCTTCCTATCATACTGATCATCACATTCCTCGGCGCGCTGTGGATATCTTCGAGGACGTTCAAACCGATAGAGCAGATTGTGGCGACTGCGAACTCAATCAATGACGCAGACGATCTGACCGACAGAATCGCGCTGAAAAAAGGACCTAAGGAGATGAAGCAGCTGGCGGGAGCTTTCGACAGAATGTTCGAGAGACTTGAGAAGCTGTTTGACGCGGAGAGGCAGTTTACATCTGATGCTTCACATGAGCTGAGAACGCCGACGGCGATTATTCTCGCTGAGTGTGACAGGGCAAAACGCAAGGCCGCAACGCCGGAAGATTACAGGGAGTCGATAGATCATATCAGTGAGCAGGGTCAGCACATGACGAACCTCATTGACGAGCTTCTCGGAATCACAAGGCTGCAGCAGGGAACAGAGAGATATCCGCTGAGTAAGGGAGACCTCAGTGAGTTTATTGCTCTGACTGCAGAGGAATTTGTGCCTTCTGACGACCGGGGCATCAGACTTGAGACAGATATAGAAAGCGGAATTGAGTGCAGCTACAATGCCTCGCTCATATCGCGCGCTGTATATAATCTGCTCCAGAACGCTTATAAATACGGCAGAGACAACGGGTATGCCAGACTTTCGCTGAGCAGAGAATACGGAAATGCAGTGATCAGAGTCCGCGATAACGGCATCGGAATCGCAACAGAGAATCTGGATAAAATCTGGCAGAGATTCTGGCAGGCAGACACATCCCGTGGCTCCGAGGGCGGCAATGGTCTCGGGCTGGCTATGGTGAAGGAGATCGCAGAGTTGCACGGCGGCAGTGTATCCGCTGAAAGCACTCTCGGTAAAGGCAGTACCTTCGAAATCAGGATTCCTCTGAATGCCTGAAGGCCAAAATAATTGCAGAAGCTAAACCATTTCGTTAAAATTTATACATAGAGAGTACAGACAATAGGAGAAGGAAATCAGCATCGCATTGCTATGAAAAACCTCACTGAACGTGACAGACAGGCGCAGGAACTATCCGGAGAAATAATGAGGCTGGCCAGGAACACTCTCCTGGTCAACTTGCGGTTCATCGATCGTGCTGCAGGCAATCTCAGACTGATTCCTGACATGAACTTCGGCTTTGCCGGAAGCGGGGCAGCGGTAATTTACAGTCCATGGACAGTCATCCTCACGTACAGAGAGGATGACAAGCTGGTGACCCGAAACCTTCTTCACTGCATGCTCCATAACGTGTTCAGACACAGCTTCGTGGGCGAGGGAATCGACAGAAACCTGTGGAACCTGTCGGCCGACATCGCTGTTGAAAATGCGATCAATGATCTCGGTCAGGACTTTCTTCGGGTAAAACGCGAAACTGAACAGGCCGCGGTTATCGATTATTTACGAGAAGAGATACAATTTCTTACTGCGGAGAGAATATACAGTTATCTCAGCAGCGGCAAAGTGCCGGCATACAAGTATATTGAGTGGCCGGAACTGTTCTCGGGAGATCAGCATGACCTGTGGTACGGCACCGGAGGCAGCGATGATCTCATTACCACAGAAGTGGATCTCGAGGAACTCTGGAAAGATATCTCGAAGAAGATGCAGACAGAACTTGAACTGTTTGGCCGTGAAGACAGCGCACTGACACAGAACATACGCGAAATCAACCGCGTCAGATACAACTACACGGAATTCCTCAGGAAGTTCGGCAAGCGTGCCGAGAGAATGAGACTTTCGGATGAGGAATTCGATAATAATTACTATACATACGGGCTGGAACTGTACGGAAACATTCCGCTTATTGAACCGCTTGAATACAGAGACAGCAATAACATCCGGGACTTTGTCATAGCGATTGACACATCGGGAAGCGTACGAGGAGAGATAGTCCAGAAATTCATCCAGCATACGCATGACGTACTTGCAGCCGGAGGCAGCTTTGACAATAAACTCAACCTGTACATCATTCAGTGTGATGATGCGATTCAGGATGTCACCCTGATAACTTCTGCAAAGGAATTTGAGAACTATTTCCGGGAGAAGCAGATCAAAGGACTGGGGCAGACAGATTTCAGGCCGGTATTTGAGTACGTGGAGAAACTGAGACAGGAAAATAAGCTCAAAGATCTGAGAGGACTTCTGTACTTTACGGACGGAAAAGGGAAATTCCCTGCCGCTGCTACGGATTACGATACAGCTTTCATTATTTATAATGACAGTCTGAATGACGTATGGGTGCCTGAATGGGCAATGAAGATAGAGATGCAAACCGAGGAGATCATGCAGTTATGACCTACATGGAAATCAGTCCGGACACAATAGAAAACGGACGAATAATTGAAGGCTCATATGCGCAGGATGAGAGCCTGACAGCGGTAATCATCCCTGATGGAGTAACCGACATAGGAGAGGTTGCTTTCTACGGATGCCCGAACCTGAGAGAGATCGTTTTCCCTGAGAGCCTTAAGTATATCCGCGAGGAGGCTTTCGGCGAAACGGCATTAGAACAGGTCATACTTCCGGAAGGCCTTGAGCTTATCGCTGAGAAAGCTTTCTATTCATGCGGCAGACTCAGAAAGATTGAAGTTCCCGGACCGGATACTGTTATTGAGGAAGATGCGTTCGGATGCTGCGACAACCTTACTGAAGGCTTTATTGCAGCAGGTTATCCGGACGATGTAAGGCATCACGAGGAACTGCAGTATACGCTGCTGTGGTGCTCCTGCCCGGACAGACACCTTCCGGAAACAACGGAACACGCGAAGCGCTTTATCACAAACAATGAAGAGCTGATAATGGAATGGGTCATTAAGACCAATAACACAGCTGCGATGAGCAGTCTGGCCAGACTGGACCTGCTCAGCGGAAGCATTAACGAATACATCATACAGGCTAATGAGGCAGGCAGAGGAGAGATAACCGCTTTGCTCATGTCAGTGCCTGATCATAACGATGAAGGAGAATTCGACTTATGAACATAGCTGAAGCCAAAGAACAACTTCTCAATACCATTAAGGCATATTCGGCGAGAGACAAGTACGGCAATTTCCTGATTCCGTCAGAGGAACAAAGACCTTTGTTCCTGATGGGGCCGCCGGGAATAGGCAAGACTGCGATAGTCAGACAGGTTGCCGAAGAACTGGATGTAGGTCTGGTCAGCTATTCAATTACTCATCATACAAGACAGTCGGCACTGGGTCTGCCGGAAATCGTCCGCAAGGAATATGATGGGCATGAATATGATGTGTCTGAATATACGATGAGTGAAATCATTGCATCTGTATATGATGTCATGGCCGATACCGGGCTCAGAGAGGGAATCCTGTTTCTGGACGAAGTCAACTGCGTATCCGAAACACTGACACCTTCAATGCTGCAGTTTCTGCAGTTCAAGACATTCGGCAAACACAGAGTTCCGGATGGCTGGATCATCGTTACTGCGGGAAACCCGGTCGAGTTCAACCGAAATGCAAGAGAATTCGATATCGTCACCTGGGACAGGCTCAAGCGTGTGGATATCGAGGCGGATTTCGACGCATGGAAGGCTTACGCATACAGCACTGAAATGCATGCGAGCGTAATCACATACCTTGAAGCACGCAGGGGCAATTTCTGCAAAATAGAGAATTCTGTGGACGGCAGGAAGTTTGTCACACCAAGAAGCTGGTCGGATCTCAGCAGAATCATAAGAGTGTACGAGCAGCTGGGAATTGACGTTGAGAGAAAACTCATCGGCCAGTACATACAGGATACTGAGATTGCCGATGACTTTGCCTCTTATTATGACCTGTACGCTAAGTACAGATCGGACTACAGACTACAGGAAATACTCGCAGGGTCGCAGCCTGCTGAAATAGAGGAACGTGCGGCAGCGGCCGGGTTCGACGAGAGACTTTCCCTCCTCGGACTGCTGCTGGACAATGTACTTGAAGATATTGCAGAGGTAATCAAAACCGAAGACATCGCTGCTGAGCTGGTAAAACTTCTGAGGAAGGTCAAAGCAGGGGAGAATATCAGCGAACTGAGAGAAAGCGAAGAAACTCTGTACTACAGATACCGCAGGATGGGGGTTCTGTCGGCTGATGCGAGACTCAAATACGAGGCGGTTATTGATTTTCTCAGAAAGCATGAGGACTCACAAGACTTTGCACAGATCAAGGCAGACTATGACGAAATAGTTGCAGGCATGCGTGAAGCTGCGGCCGCTGCCGGAATGAAACTTGACAATCTCTTCGCGTTCGCGGAGAAGGTATGGGGTCAGGGACAGGAGATGGTAATACTGGTCACTGAGCTGACAATCGGCAGGTATTCATCACGGTTCATATCGAGGTATGGGTGTGATGCTTATTATACTAACAATGATTCATTAAAGCTGTATGAGAGAAAGCTCGATATTCTGAGGAAAGGAGAGAAATTATGGCAGCAAAGTACGATGTAGTAGTTGTCGGAGCCGGAAACGCCGGCCTCAGTGCAGCAGTTACATGTGCGGTCAAGGGCAAGAAAGTACTCTTGATTGACCAGCACAACCTGCCGGGAGGATGCGCTTCAAGCTTCAGACGCGGGAGGTTCGAGTTCGACCCGAGTGTCCATGAGATTTGTGACTTTGGCCCGGAAGACAACAAGGGACATGTCAGACTTCTCATGGAAAGAAATGGCGTGAACGTTGACTGGATCACAGTGCCGGATTGCTACCGGTGCATTTCAACCTATTCTGACGGGACTCCGATGGATGTTACCATGCCATGCGGCCGCAAGGAGTACATCGACGCAATGGAGAAATACGTTCCGGGTTCAAGAGAATCTATGGAGAAGTTCTTCGATCTGCTTCTTGAAGTCAGAGCCGCCAAAGTGTACATGAATGATGGAACACCGAATGAGTCCAAGTACATGCAGAAGCACTTCCCTAATACGCTCAGGGCATGCGGATACAATGCTCTCAAAGTTATGCAGGCTCTCAAGATCCCACAGAAGGCGATCGACATTATAGGTGTTTACTGGCCTTATCTCGGAGTTCCTCTTGACCAGATCAATTTCTTCCACTTCGGAAATATGATTGACATGTATGTAATCCGTCAGGCGGTCATCCCTCATCACACATCACATGAGATATCGATGACATTCATGAATAGGTTCTATGAGCTCGGCGGAGAAGCATGGTTCAACTGCAGAGCGGAAGAATTCCTCTTCGACGGCGACAAAGTCTGCGGTGTCAGGACAAGCCTCGGTGATGTTGAATGCGAGCAGGTTCTTGCCAATATCAATCCGGATATCATTGATGCCAAGATGATTCCGAAAGAGCTTGTTCCTGAGAGAGACAAGAAACTCTCTGCTGCAAGAAACAAGAAATTCAGCACCAAGTTCTGCATGATTTACATGGCACTGAACAAGCCTGTTGAAGAAATCGGAATCAAGGATTATTGCGTATTCTTTGCTGAGACAGCTGACAGCAGAAAAGAATACGAGTACATGAAGAGCATCGATAACGGATACAACATTCTCATAAGCTACAACAACCTCATACCTGACTTCTCGCCTGAAGGCACATGCGTTATCAGCTTTACCAAGCTGTTCAGCGAATCCGATGACTGGGCAAAGCTCACCCCTGAGGAATACTACAAGGTCAAAGACAAGATGATTGCAAAGTGCATTGATGATATGAAGAAGAACCTCGGCATCGATGTTACTCCGTATATCGAAGAGGTTGAAGTAGCCACTCCGATGACTTTTGCAAGATATCTCGGCACACCGGACGGCACTCCGTACGGATTTGAGGTCAATGACTGGGACGGTATCATTGCGAGAATGATGGATGTCCAGGCAGACTTCACTATCAAGGGTCTCCGCCACATCGGCGCAGGTTCATTCATGGCAGACGGATATTCATCCACATGGATCAACGGAGATCTGTGCGCACAGATGGCATGTGCTGATCTTGAGGAAGGAGGTAACAAGTAATGGCAGATCTTAAATTTAAAGTAGGACGTATAGGTCTTCTGGATATGCTTAAATTCGCTAATCTTGCCAAAGACAGAGAAAAGGTCATTGCTGCCGCTCCTGCCAAAGAGATTACCGCGGATTATCCTGTAAACAATTTTGCCAAAGCTTTGCATCCTGACTTCCAGCAGTTTGTCATTGACGAGATCGTCGACCATGATGGTGCCGGCGCAAAGTCATTCATCCTGAAAAGAGCAGACGGCAAACCGGCTTCATATTTCAGAGCCGGACAGTACATATCACTCAAACTCCCTATCGGAGACAGCTTTGTAACACGTCCTTATTCGATTTCATCTTCTCCGAAGTGGGCGCTTGACGGAAAAGTAGCAGTAACTGTCAAGACTAACCCCGGCGGCTTTGCTGCAGACTGGATGCTGTCAAGCTTCAAAGTCGGTGACGAAGTCAAAGGTTCAGAGGGCCTCGGCTCATTCTTCTGGCAGAAGTACAGAGACGCAGATCATGTTGTAGCACTTGCGGGCGGATCGGGAATCACCCCGTTCCTCTCAATGGCTTACGCTATCAGAGACGGCATCGAAGACTTCAACCTGACAATACTGTTCGGAAGCAGAACGGAGGATGCAATCCTGTTTAAGGAAGAACTCGATAAAATCGTCTCCGAGACTGACAAAGTCAAAGTTGTTCATGTCCTTTCAGATGAAGAGAAGGAAGGCTATGAGCACGGATTCATTACTGCAGATCTGATTAAGAAATATGCCGGCAGTGAACCATACAGCGTGTTCATCTGCGGACCTGAAGCTATGTACCGCTTCGTAGGCAAGGAAGTAGATAAACTCGGCCTGCCTGAGAAATATGTCCGCAGCGAGTTCCTCGGTGCTACCAAGACTGTGTGGGAACAGCCGGGCTATCCTGCAGCAGCTAAGGACAAAGTATTCAAACTCACTGTTAAACAGGGACCTAATGAGTACGTTTGCGACTGCAATGCCAACGAACCTATTCTCGTAGCTGTTGAGCGCGCAGGAATCAAAGCTCCGTCAAAGTGCCGCTCGGGCGAGTGCGGATGGTGCCGCTCGAGAGTTATTTCCGGAGATGTTTTCATACCTGCGGAAACAGACGGCAGAAGATGGGCTGACAAGCAGTGCGGAGAGATTCACCCATGCGCAAGTTTCGCGACATCAGATGTCACAATCGTAGTACCGGGTGAATACTATTAATAATCACCTCATACTGGTGGGTATAGAAACACTGAAATTTCATAAATAATTATGTTACAGAAATACTAATGATACAGAATTTGTATCCCCGTACGGGGCTTGCGGCCAAATAAACAGCCAGTTACAATTATTACAGAAATAAGTATCATTTTAGTTACGTTTCTAACCCTCTCTCTTATATTTCTTTACAGAAAAACGGCACCTGCAATGCGGATGCCGTTTTACTGTTATGGGTAGTAAGGTTTTCTGTTATTCTGCTGCTTAAACGTGCAAAGTTTCACACGGATAGCATGATATACACTGTTACTCTGTGATATACTGAAAACCCAGACAGAGAACTGGCGTTAATTAGCATGTCTCCATACAGAGCAGTACCTGAGGTTACAGGGTGTTCTGCAAAACAGGAGTAACACAGATGCGCAATCTATACTACGAGAGCACAATTCACAAGCAGATCAGGGACAAACGCGAGAACCGCAAAGCGCGCATTAACAATGACATAGACCGTTACGGCAGCAGGATTCTGGAATCAGACGAGATGAAAGCTGCTTTTGACCAGACACATCACCAGTGGGCGACGGTCGGAGAGCATACTCTGCGCGTAACTGCGACGAGCGTGATGATTTGCTATGCCCTTAAGAAACTCAACATCAAGGCCAACGTGCCTGCTGTTGTAATAGGTGCGCTTTGCCATGATCTGGGCATACTCGGAAGAGATAAGAAATTCAGCTCCGCCAAGGAATGCAGCAAGGAACATCCTGTTGAGTCGGTCAAAGTTGCCAAGGAACTGGTGCCGGATCTGAGCGAGCAGTCTGCAGACATAATTGAACGCCATATGTGGCCGGCAGGCGAGAGCAAAGTCCCGAACTCAATCGAGGGCGTTGTCGTATCCATTGCTGACAAGTACTCCGCAGTCAAAGACCTGATCAAAGGAAGCGATCTCAAGAATACAGGTGTAAGGAATACGGCTCAGGAGCAGAAGCGCAGAATTATCGAGCGCGGACACGAAATTGAAGAAAGAATCAAAGATCAACTACTGGAATCCGAATAAGATGATTATATCGACTTGCAGATTCGCATAATCGTAAATTCGCAGATTGCAGCAGGAATTTAATATGATGTTGCCGCCGGGTAACAGTCAGGATAAGCATCACAAGCACCTGCCTCTATGTCATAAGGCCTTAGAAGACATGGAAGCCGGTGCTTCTTTTGTGAGTATTCTATATAAGTTAAGGAGGAAATGAGAAATGGAATGGGTAATGCTGCTGATAGCTGCGGTTTTTGAAGTCACCTGGGCTGTTTTCATGAAGATGTCAGACGGTTTTACAAAAATGCTCCCGAGCATAATTACAGTGATCGGGTATATCGCCAGCGCTGTATTTCTGGCGCTTGCCATGAGAAAGCTGCCACTGGGAACTGCCTACGCTATGTGGACCGGATTCGGGATTATGGGCACCACAATTCTCGGAATCGCTATGTTCCACGAAACTGTCAGTGTTGCACAGGCAGGCTGCATTATTATGATAGCTGCCGGCATCATTGGACTGAAAATACTGGCATAGGGTTAAAGTGATTAACCTGCCAAATTCTTTTGAATGAAAAAGGGCAAAAACGCAGCATATGTAATATAATCAAAATGGATAAATTTTTACGCATGAAAACTGATTACCGGAGGGAAATATATGAAGACTCTGTTTAAGGGCGGTACTGTGTATGATGGTACAGGCGCCAGACCGTATGTCGGGGATGTTCTGATCGAAAATGACAGAATACTGAAGGTAGGTAAAAAACTCAGAAGCAAGGCGGATAAGGTTGTTGATCTGAAGGGCAAGCAGATATGCCCTGGCCTGATTGACGCCCATTCACACAACGATTTCTTCTATGACAGAGAAGATGCTGAGAAATTCTACAAGCCTTTCATTGAGCAGGGAATTACAACTCAGATAACAGGTAACTGCAGTTTCTCGCCGTTTGGTGTAGATCCTGATACACCGTACAGAGACAAAATCGGTGGAGGTCTGTTTGATGCCAAAGCGCCGTGCAGCTTTGCAGAGTTCAAGAGGCGTGCGGAGGGCAATCTGTTTGTCAACATCGTCCCGCTGATCGGTCAGGGATCCGTCCGTGCAGGAATGACAGGCTTTGACCCGACGCCATATACACCGGAACAGATAGAGCAGGAAATCGCTCATGTCCGTGAGGCTATGGAAGGAGGAGCTTTCGGAGGTTCTCTGGGCTTCATGTATGAGCCTGACAGATATGCTCAGAAGGATGAGATTTATGCCTTTGCGCGTGAGATTGCAAAATACGATGGAATCGTAACTATTCACCCGAGAGCATGCTCGATAGTAAGTGCGGATTATCCGCTGCTGACTAAGAAATCCCATCTCGAAATGGGACTGGATGAGGCTGTCGAGATCATGCATGAGACAGGCTGCAGGATGGAGTACAGCCATCTGATTTTTACCGGTCAGAGGAGCTGGAAACTTCTGGATAAAATGCTCACTACTTTCTACCGTGAGCGCATGAACGGAAATCCTATCGCGTTCGACAATTACGCATTCCACTACGGAGCATCGGTAATCACGGTAGTATTCCCTGAATGGTATGCGCAGCTGAGCAAGGAAGAGGCAGCAAAGCCGGTCAACAGAAAGAAACTCGAACTGACCATTCTGATGTACCGCAAGGTGCTCGGTATTGACTGGGATGACATGGTGGTAGCATATATCTCCGACGATCATCCTGAATATGAAGGCAAGACAATTCCGCAGTGCGCTGCAGAGGAAGGTCTGGACAACCTCGATATGTACCTCAAGCTGGTCGATCTGTCGAACAGGGCAGGCAGCATATACCTCGGCAAATACTACAATGCAGACATTGTCCGCCGCCTGATGAATGATGAACTGTCCGTATTTATGACGGACGCATGGGTAGAGGAAAAGGGACTTCAGAACATCGCGGCATTCCAGACATTCCCGCAGTTCTTCCTGCTTGCTATGAAGGATGGAATTCCGATTCAGAAAGTAGTCCGCAAGATGACGGGCCTCACAGCCGACCGCTACAAAATTCCTGAGAGAGGATATCTGAAGCCGGGTTACAAAGCAGACATTACTGTAATCGACCTCGATAATATGAAGGTCAATGAGGACAAACCTGACTTCAGACCTGAAGGCATAGTTCATGTATATGTTAACGGTCAGCCCGTTCTTGAAGACGGCAAGTATGTCGGAGGCAGGGCAGGAGCAATCATTCTCAAGAAATAGTACCGGACCCCAGGCGGATATTGTATCCGAACACAATAAGACAGAAATAAATGAAAAAGCATCTTCTCAGGCGCTGCACGGAATGCGCATTGAGCAGATGCTTTTTCGCTTATGAATATAGTTGATCATCATCCTGCAGGTAATTCAGGATTCCGGATTACTTATTCTGCCGGCTGCGGTGGTACGAACTCAAACCCTCTTGCAAGATCTTCGTCTGTCGGTATGTAGTCAGTCATAGTTCCGTCATTGAACTGCTGGTATGCGACCAGGTCGAAGTATCCTGTGCCGGAAAGACCGAAGAGAATGACTTTTTCTTCTCCTGATTCTTTGCACTTAACGGCCTCATCGATAGCGGCTCTGATAGCGTGGCTGCTCTCAGGTGCAGGCAGTATGCCCTCAGCACGGGCAAATTGCTCAGCAGCACTGAAGACTTCGGTTTGCTCATATGCGACCGCTTCCATCATTCCCTGATCATAGAGCTCAGACAGAATTGTGCTCATTCCGTGGAATCTCAGACCTCCGGCGTGGATAGGCGAAGGCATGAATCCGTTGCCGAGTGTATACATTTTGGCGAGAGGGCAGACTTTTCCGGTGTCGCAGAAATCATAGAGATATTTTCCTCTTGTAAAGCTTGGACATGAAGCAGGCTCAGCAGCAATGAACCTGTAATCTTTCTCACCGCGTAGCTTTTCACCCATGAATGGTGCGATAAGGCCTCCGAGATTTGATCCGCCGCCGGTGCATCCGATAATGATATCCGGAGTTACACCAAGCTTCTCAAATGCTTTGTGCGCTTCAAGTCCGATGACACTCTGATGCAGAAGAACCTGATTGAGAACGCTTCCGAGGACATATCTGTAGCCCTCTCTGGTAACAGCGGCTTCAACAGCTTCTGAAATAGCGCATCCGAGGCTGCCTCCTGTGCCCGGGAATTCTGCAAGGATCTTCTTTCCTACTTCTGTAGTATCAGAAGGGGAAGCGGTGACTTCCGCGCCGTAAGTACGCATGACTTCACGGCGGAAAGGCTTCTGCTCATAAGAGGTCTTAACCATGTATACTTTGCAGTCAAGGCCGAAATATGCGCACGCCATTGACAGAGCTGTTCCCCACTGGCCGGCACCAGTCTCAGTTGTTACGCCTTTGAGGCCCTGCTTCTTAGCGTAGTAGGCCTGAGCGACGGCTGAATTGAGCTTGTGGCTTCCGGATGTATTATTACCTTCGAACTTGTAGTAGATTTTAGCCGGAGTACCAAGCGCTTTCTCGAGATTATGAGCACGTACCAGAGGTGAAGGCCTGAATGTCTTGTAATACTCTCTTACTTCTTCGGGAATCTCATAATACTTGGTATCATCATCAAGCTCCTGTTTTACGAGCTCTGAGCAGAATACGCCTTCAAGCTCTGCAGCTGTCATAGGCTGCATGGTTCCGGGGTTGAGAAGAGGTGCCGGCTTTTTCTTCATATCGGCTCTCAGGTTGTAATAATGAGTAGGAATTTCTTCTTCTGTCAGATAGGTGCGGTAATTTTCCATTGCAGTTGTTCTCCTTTCACTGAACTGAAACTGTGATTCTCAGGCCGAATCAGGAGAAGCTGCATTTATACAATGCGCGTTGCGGTCTGCAGAATAAGATCTGAGGCTCGCGGACGGTAATAAAAAACTCCTGTCCCGGCAAAAATAGATTTGCTGGGACAAGAGCTGGTCATTACAAAACAATATAAGTTTATCTCTTGCGGTGCCACCCGGCTTGGCAGAGTCGCCTCTGCCCACTCACTGCGTACCAACATACGCATCATTTGTTAACGAAGTTTTCTCTCCGTCTCCCATACTCAGAACTGTGCAGTTCCTTTCCTGTCGCCCTCTGGAGTCCATTCGGCTCCGCCTCCACATGCTGCCCTCTCACCGCCGGCAGCTCGCTCATATGCAAGCATCGAAGCTTACTCACTCTCCATCATAGGTTTGTTCGGTATTAAGTTGTTACATACATTAGCATTGCTAAGAGACGGTGTCAAGACAAAACGGGAAAGTTTTTGTACAAATACACAAATTAGCAGGCGAATTGTTCCTATAATAGGAACAATATTGTGGATAATCACAACCGTGCTGCACGAAAAGGCATACATCAGTTTTTCAAATGCGTTGTAATTGAGATAGCGGGTCAACACGCGGGGACTTTATGATATGATTATTGCGTACTGAAAAAGTATGCAACGTAAATAGTAACGGGCACTAATGCCAGAGGGGATAACAGATGAACGCAGTTAATGCACTTGCTGAATATGCACTGAACAAAGGCCTGATTGAGGAATGTGAATACATCTGGGCAGTTAATACGATTATTGACGCGATCGGATCAGATTCTGTACCTGAAATTGAAATTCCGGATGACGCAGAGCTTTATGTAATACTGGACGCACTTACTGATTTTGCGTATGAGAAGGGAACACTTAAGGAAAACTCTATAGTATACAGAGACCTTTTCGATACAGAGATTATGGGCAGACTCACGCCAAGACCCGCGCAGGTGAGGGCTGAATTTGCTGAGAAGTACGCTGTCAGTCCTCAGGCAGCGACTGACTGGTATTATGAATTCAGCCAGGATACCAACTATATAAGAAGAGACCGCATCCGTAAGGATGTCAAGTGGGTATCCCCGACTGAATACGGAGATCTGGATATCACTATCAATCTGTCCAAACCCGAGAAAGATCCAAAGGCGATCGCCGCAGCGCGCAATATGCCTGCGTCGGTATATCCTATGTGCCAGCTCTGTGCTGAGAACGAAGGATATGCGGGCAGGGTTAATCACCCTGCAAGACAGAACCACCGGATAGTACCTCTGAAAATCAATGGGGCTGACTGGTTCCTGCAGTATTCGCCGTATGTATACTACAACGAGCACTGCATCTGCTTTAACCGCGAACACACACCTATGAAGATAGACAGAGCATGCTTTGCCAAACTATTGGATTTTGTCAGACATTTCCCGCACTATTTCGTCGGTTCAAATGCCGATCTTCCGATTGTAGGCGGTTCTATCCTTGCACATGACCACTTCCAGGGCGGTCATTACACGTTCGCGATGGCCAAAGCACCTGTTGAGACACCGTTCGTGTTCAAGGGGTATGAGGATGTTGAGGCAGGTATCGTAAAGTGGCCGATGTCAGTTATAAGAATCAACGCGGCAGATCCTGAAAGGCTGATCGATCTTGCGGATAAGATTCTCGGCAAGTGGAGAGCGTATACTGATGAAGAGGCATTCATCTATGCCGAGACAGAAGGTGTTCCGCACAATACCATTACACCGATAGCAAGAAGACGCAGCGGCAGATTTGAGCTGGACCTCGTTCTTCGAAACAACATAACAACTGAGGAACATCCGCTTGGAGTTTATCATCCGCATGCTGAATTGCACCATATCAAGAAGGAAAACATCGGACTGATTGAGGTTATGGGACTGGCAGTTCTTCCTGCAAGACTTAAAGACGAGCTGAAGGCTGTTGCTGACTGTCTCGCAGCTGGCGGAGACCTCAGAGCTGATGAGCTGACCGAGAAGCATGCCGACTGGGCTGAGGGATTCAGAGGCAGATATGAGATAACTCCTGACAACGCTCTGGACATAGTTCAGAAGGAGACAGGAATCGTATTTTCCAGGGTTCTCGAGCATGCAGGTGTATACAAAAGAGACAGCGCGGGGAGGGATGCATTTATAAGATTTCTACAGTTAGTTTAGCATCATAAAAAATGCAGTAATAGACAAAAAGACACCTTGACATCATAGGGCGGATATGATTTATTATAAACGGCTAATTAGGGAGTAGCTTGCGCAGAAATGCGTAACATATTCCGTCAGTACGGGACAGATGCCCCGGGGTATGTTCGAAGTAGCGAGACTTTTACCGCCTCCTTTGCGGTGAAAGTCTCTTTTTTATAAACATGCCGTAATCTGAATATAATCAGAAAGACGGCACATAATAATGGAGGGAATTAGTATATATGGATGCAACTAATATTATTTCGCTTCTGGGCGGAGTTGCGTGTTTCCTTTTCGGTATGTCCGTAATGGGAGACTCTCTCAAGAAAGTAGCCGGAAGCAAGATGGAGATGATTCTGTATAAACTCGCAGGAAACCCTGTCAAAGGAATTCTTCTCGGAACAGGAGTTACAGCTGTTATACAGTCATCATCTGCAACATCTGTAATGGTAGTCGGTTTTGTAAACTCCGGCATGATGAAGGTCCGCCAGGCTATCGGAATCGTTCTCGGCGCGATTCTCGGTACCAGTATCACAGGCTGGATTCTCGCCCTGAACAGCATCGGCGGGGGTTCTGGGGTCGCTTCATATTTCAGCACAGAAGTGCTGACCGGAATTGTCGCACTGTTCGGAATCATTCTGTGGATGTTTGCCAAGAAGAACTCATCCAAGAATATAGGCGGAATCATGATGGGCTTTGCGGTACTGATGTATGGCATGAGCATGATGTCCGGAGCTATCGAGCCTTTGAGAGAGGATCCGAGATTCCTTAACATGCTGACCAGCTTCACAAATCCTGTATTTGGTGTAATTGCCGGTCTTCTGATTACAGCTGTAATTCAGAGTGCCAGCGCTGCTGTAGGTATCCTTGAAGCACTTGCTATGACGGGCGCTGTTGAGTTCGACATGGCCTTCCCGATCCTGATGGGTATTGGTATCGGTGCTTCCGTGCCGGTAATGCTCAGCGCACTTGGAGCCAGCACTAACGGCAAGAGAACTGCCTTTGTATATCTGATCATAGATGTACTCGGAGCTGTCATTGTCGGTTCGGTTTTCTACATAGTCAACGCCATTGTCGGATTCGGCTTTATGCATACTACGGTTAACATGGTAGGAGTCGCACTGACAAATACTCTGTACAGACTGGCAGTCGTTATCATTCTTTCACCGGCTATCGGACTGCTTGAGAGAATTGTCGTCGGACTCTTCCCTGAAAGTGAAGAAGCAGCAGCAGAACAGGCTGATATGGACAGACTCGAGTCCAGATTCCTTGAGCACCCTGCACTTGCTCTCGCACAGAGCAGAACTGTAATCGACTCAATGGCAGAGAAGACTCTCGAAAGTGTTTCAGCAGCCTTAGCAGTCAGACAGGAATTCAGTAAGACAGGACTCAAAAGAGTTATTGATCTGGAAGGAGTTATCGACAGATACGAAGACAAGCTGGGATCATATATATTCAAGATTACTTCTTCTCATCTGGATGAAGAGCAGTCAAGAGATGTCAACAAGTATCTGAGGGTGCTTTCAGATTTTGAGAGAATGTCTGACCATGCGAGAAATATCGGTGAAGCAGTGCAGGAAATCCAGGACAAAAAAGTCACCTTCTCAAAACCTGCTGAGAATGAGCTGCGAATCCTCGAAGCTGCCATTGCTGAAATCACAGATATGACGATCAATGCATTTATCAATAATGACAGAGCTCTTGCCTTGAGAATCGAACCGCTTGAGGAAGTTGTTGATGACCTCTGCGATGAAGTCAAGGCAAATCATATCGAGAGAGTCAGCCGTCAGGAGTGTACTCTTGAGACCGGATTCGTATTTAATGATCTGCTGACAGACTATGAGAGAATCTCCGATCACTGCAGCAATATTGCTGTAGATATCATAGAGTCAGGTCCGGACGGAATCAAGCTGCATGAGTATCACATGAATCATGATTACAGATCGGATAAAGAATTCCAGAATTACTTCAACGAGTATAAGGAGAGATTCTCATTCTAAGTATCAAACGGATTGAATGATTTCGCTCCTGATGCTAATATAATTCGTGAATTGACCAGTTATTTAAACGCAAGGCCACTTCGGCCTTGCGTGCTTGTTTACGGAATAAACTCTGTCCGGACAGTTTATTTGATACTGCCGGATGGCATATAACGGCGGTTTCTGACAGGAAACCGGGAAAGGAAAAAGTATGAACGAAGTAAAAAGACCGCAAAGACCGTTGCTGATCTTCTATATCGCACTGCTTGTACTTCTGTTCCTGTACAATTCGATGATTGCTCCGATGATCGCTGAGCAGGAGATCAAAGAAGTAGACTACGGAACTTTCATGACAATGACGGAAAAGGGGCAGATCGGCTCAGTGCAGATCTCAGACAACAAGATCCTTTTCACTAACAAAGACAAGTCGAAGATTTACAAAACAGGCGTAATGAACGACCCTGATCTTGTTAACAGACTTCACGCATCCGGCGCGGAATTTACAAGCAAGATCGTTGAGGAAATGTCACCTGTGACAAGTTTCCTGCTTAGCTGGGTAATCCCGGTACTTATATTCATCGCGCTGGGCCAGTTCCTGAGCCGTAAGATGATGGACAAAGCCGGAGGCGGACCGGGATCTATGATGTTCAACCTCGGCAAGAGCAACGCAAAAATTTATGTAAAGTCATCTGACGGAATCAAATTCAGCGATGTCGAAGGTGTCGACGAGGCGGAAGAGAATCTGCAGGAGATAGTTGACTACCTGCACAACCCTGAGAAATACCGCGAGATCGGCGCATCCATGCCTAAGGGCGTTTTGCTCGTAGGCCCTCCGGGAACCGGAAAAACTATGCTCGCCAAGGCAGTTGCAGGTGAAGCAGATGTACCTTTCTTCTCAATGTCGGGTTCCGAATTTGTTGAGATGTTCGTCGGAATGGGCGCATCCAAGGTACGTGACCTGTTCAGACAGGCCAAGGAGAAAGCACCTTGTATCGTATTTATTGATGAAATCGATGCTATCGGCCAGAAGAGAAACAGCGGAAATCTCGGCGGAAACGATGAGAGAGAGCAGACCCTTAACCAGCTTCTGACTGAGATGGACGGATTTGAGGGCAACAGCGGCGTAATCATTCTCGCAGCTACCAACCGTCCGGAATCACTTGATCCTGCGCTGACAAGGCCAGGCCGCTTTGACAGAAGAGTACCTGTCGAACTCCCAGACCTGCAGGGCAGAGAGGCTATACTCAAAGTACATGCCAAGAAGGTCAAGGTTGAGGATAATATAGATTACAGCGCTATTGCCCGTATGGCATCAGGCGCATCAGGAGCTGAGCTTGCAAATATTGTAAATGAAGCAGCTCTGAGAGCAGTTCGTGACGGACGTAAGGCTGCAAACCAGACTGACTTTGAGGAGAGCATAGAGGTCGTTATCGCCGGATATCAGAAGAAAAATGCGATCCTTACAGACCAGGAGAAGAAGATTGTCGCTTATCATGAAATCGGCCATGCGCTGGTTGCAGCAAAGCAGACGAATTCAGCACCGGTACAGAAAATCACTATTATCCCTCGTACTTCAGGTGCGCTCGGATATACTCTTCAGGTCGATGAAGGCAACCACTACCTGATGAACAAGGAAGAACTCGAGAACAAGATCGCGACACTTACAGGCGGACGTGCCGCAGAGGAAGTTGTATTCGGATCAATCACTACGGGTGCTTCGAATGATATCGAGCAGGCAACCAAACTGGCCAGAGCGATGATCACCCGTTATGGAATGAGCGATGATTTCGATATGGTTGCTATGGAGACTGTTCAGAATCAGTATCTTGGCGGAGATACTTCGCTCTCATGCTCAGCAGAGACTCAGGCCAAGATTGATGAGAAAGTAGTTGACCTCGTGAAGAAACAGCACGAGAAGGCTGTTCAGATTCTGACTGAGAACAGAGCTAAGCTCGACGAACTCGCAGAGCATCTGTATGAGAAGGAGACAATCACAGGCGAAGAGTTCATGAGCATTCTTAATAAATGATGATTTCAACTCAGATTATATATACAGTTCTTGAATATTTTCTCGTTTTCTCTTTTCTCGGCTGGTGTGTCGAGGTTGCATATCAGGCAGTAGCAAAGGGCATTGTTGTGAACAGGGGATTCCTGAACGGACCGGTCTGCCCTATCTACGGATTCGGGGTTCTTGCGGTTTTCTTCCTGCTGGAGATGACCGGTGAAGGCGAATTCTATGAGCAGAACGCATTGAAAGTATTTATATTCGGCGTTATTCTGGCAACTGCTGTCGAGCTCTTCGGCGGCTGGATTCTGGACAAGGCCTTCCATGCCAGATGGTGGGATTACTCCGACAGGCCTTTCAATCTGAATGGGTACATCTGTCTGCAGTTCAGTATCATATGGGGGATGTCAATACTTCTCGTTGTACGTGCAGTGTACCCTATGCTGAGCAATGTACTGGACAGAATCCCTCAGAATATCGGCTGGATCATGATCGGAATATTCTGCGCAGCATATATTGCTGACTTTATCGTCTCCGTCAGTGTAATGGCCGGCCTCAACAAGCGCATGGCTGAGATCGATGAGATGCAGAGAAAGATGCGTGTTGTCAGTAATGATCTGAGTGAGCGTATCGGGACTCATGCACTCGAAGGCGCACAGCGGATGGGCGAAGCCAAAGTCCAGGCTGCCCTTGCAGGCGCAGAAGCCCGGGAGGCTATTGAGAACACAAAGGCTGATGCGATTGCTCAGATGGCAGCTGCAAAAGATGCCGCAAGCCAGCATGCAGATCAGAAAAGGGCGGAATATGAAGAATGGAAACAGCAGCTTCAGACGAAACGTAAAGCTCTCGAAGAACGGATCCTGAGCAGCAGGCATTTCGGCATAGGCAGACTGCTGCGCGCTTTTCCCGAAATGAAACACCACGACTACGCAGAGCTGTTTGAAGAACTCTGCGGTAAACTCAGGTACTAATGTGTCTTGACTAAAGAATATAAGCGGTTTACACTTTGTATATACATGTGTAAACCGTTTATTTCATTTGGGAGGCAAAAAGAAAATGCAATTAACACTTAAAAAGTGGGGAAACAGTACAGGAATACGCTTCTCGAAGGAGTTTCTGCAGAGAGCAGGTGTTAAAGCCGGAGATGTTCTTATTGCTGAGATAGTTAATGGCCAAATTGTACTGACTCCGGGGATGAGGCACCGGAACCTAAGAGAACGAGCTGCAGAGTATGGAGGACAACTGAATTTGTCCGATGAAATGCTGCGAGAAGAGCCTGTAGGCAGCGAGGTGTGGTAAATGACAAAAGTTGAGCAAGGTGATCTTCTCCGGGTTGGAGGAATTACTTTTCCTGTCATTGTAGTCAGTAACAATTTTTTCAATGAAAGCGGAAAGGCCATAGTATGTCCGATTATGAAGAATGCTGTGCCCGGACCTTTGCATATTGAACTGCGTGATTGTCCGGTTGAGGGCTATGTACTATGTGAACAGGTCAGATTTCTCGATTTGTCGGCAAGAAGATTTTCCAGATTAAGTGATACCCATTATTTTGATATAGTAAATATTTCAGATGCTGTAATGAGCATGTTTGACTACCAGCTCTTTTAGAACGAATTGCGTATCTGATGCAGGAATTTCTGTGCAAGCGGGGTGAATGTCTGATACTTGTTCCATATCAGGTAAAGGTGTGTTTCGAGCTGAGGCGTAAGGGGACGGAACACTAGTCCGCTGTCTGACGAGCAGTTCACCAGATTGCGGAATGTCAGCAGGATACCGAGGCCCTCAAGTGCAAACATTGATCCGTTGTATGAGAGGCGCGAAGATCCTTCAAGATGCAGATCAGAGAATCTGTCGCCGGCCCACTCCCGGATTTCAAAGTTCCAGCTTTGCTCGGACGCAAACAACGGCTGACCGATCAAATCATCAACTGTGATCTCTGACCTGGATGCCAGATTGTGATCCATGCGCATCACAGCACCCCATACATCGACCTCAGGAAATTCAATATAATCATATTTAAGCTCGTCAGGGGGCTCGCAGATTACTGCAAAGTCAAGAAGCCCTTTGTCGAGCTTTTCTGTTACCTGCTCAGTGTCACCGCTCGTGATATGGTAGTTCATTGCCGGGTATACGGACTTGAGCCTGCCGAGTTCGCGCGCCAGATAT
This sequence comes from Anaerovoracaceae bacterium, assembly GCA_045112795.1. Lineage (GTDB taxonomy): Bacteria > Bacillota > Clostridia > Peptostreptococcales > Anaerovoracaceae > Crickella. The sequence goes on from JBGUIG010000015.1 coordinate 40,667, forward strand.
CTTATCTGATACGACTCAGCGAGACCGAGATACAAGTCACCTCCGGTGATATCATCGAGTGAAATGAATTCCTGCTCAATCTTGTCAGCCATTGCGATAAGATCAGCAGCCCGGTCTCTGAGCAGCATCCCCTCATCAGTCAACTCAATACTGAAGCTGTGCCTTGTGAAAAGCTTCTTACCCAGCTCTTCTTCGAGCGCCTTCAGCGTCTTCGAAAGCGTCGGCTGTGATACGTGCAGCAGCTCAGCCGCTCTGGTCATATTCTCTTCCCTCGCAACCGCGAGAAAATATCTCAAATGACGTATTTCCATATGTCCACTCCTGTAACATGCTTCAGCTATGCCATGACATTCCACAAAAGAATATCATATATTCATTTTAACCATTAGCGCATATCCTTGCAACCATATAATATATAGCCATGAAAGATACAGACATTGAAATGATTATCGGGAATATGATTGCTGCCGGATGCGGCGATGAGGATGCGGACAAGGTCAGAAGAATGCATGAGGCCGGCATGGATGATGAGATTCTGCACTGCCTTCGCAAATGCAGATGCACATTGCTTGATGAACTGCATGAGAAGCAGCGCAATGTGGACCTTATGGACACCCTGATCCGGTCAGCAGGGAAAATGGAGTCATTCAAAGCGTGCAAGTGATAGTCATTTTAAGGGCAAAATGGAAAAACAACGGAATTATTAAGAGAAGTCAGAAAAAGGAGATCAAAAATGATTAAGAAGGAAGAACTCACACTGGTACAGGAATGGGATAAGACTTTTGCAAAGAGTGAGAAGGTTGATCGCTGCAAGGTTACTTTCGTAAACCGCTATGGAATTACTCTGGCGGCAGATATGTATGTTCCGAAGAACGCAGAGGGCAAAATGCCTGCAATCGCAGTAAGCGGACCTTTCGGAGCTGTCAAAGAGCAGTGCTCCGGACTCTATGCGCAGACAATGGCAGAGAGAGGATTCATCACAATTGCTTTTGACCCTTCATTCACTGGTGAGAGCGGCGGATATCCAAGATACATGGCTTCTCCTGACATCAATACAGAGGACTTCATGGCAGCAGTAGACTTCCTGTCACTCTGCGACAAGGTTGATGCTGACAGAATCGGCATCATCGGAATCTGCGGATGGGGCGGAATGGCAATCAACACAGCTGCACTCGATACAAGAGTCAAAGCAACTGTTGCTTCAACTATGTACGACATGACAAGAGTCAACGCTAATGGATACTTCGATGCACAGGACAGCGAAGAAGACAGATACAATGCCAAGGCTGCACTCTGCGCACAGAGACTTGAAGATCTGAAGGCTGGCGAGTATAAGCTCGGCGGAGGAGTTGTAGATCCACTGCCGGAGGACGCACCATTCTTCGTAGCTGATTACTATGATTATTACAAGACAGACAGAGGATATCACGCAAGATCACTGAACTCCAACGGTGGATGGAATGTAATCGGATGCGAGTCCTTCATCAATCAGCCAATCCTGCAGTACAGCAATGAGATCAGAAGTGCGGTAATGGTACTTCACGGTGACAAAGCTCATTCATTCTACTTCGGTAAAGATGCTTATGAGAACATGATCAACGGCAACAAGTATACAGATAACAAGGAATTCCTCGTTATTCCTGGTGCTGTTCACACTGACCTGTATGACGGCGGCA
>JBGUIG010000016.1:0-4576 GCA_045112795.1 Anaerovoracaceae bacterium
TAATTCACGGTGCCTTCAGAAATAAACAGCCAAAATAAAAACTATGGCTGCATCTGGATTGACATAACCATAGCCAAAAATGTGGTGAAGGTGACCGGAATTGAACAGACGTCCAAGTACTAAGTTTTCAATGTTTCAGAAAACACTGCAGACTCACTAGCGGACTCAGCCATAGGTCTGAGTGTTACCCAACTAGGTCGATTGGCTAAAAGACTTGCTCTTTTCTGGTGAAAATGGTGTTATCCGGTTATCATAAGCACTCTCTTCAGGCCATGCTCGCCTACTTCTCTCACTGTTTTTAGTAGCTCGTGCCAGGATATCTCATACTCCCCTCTCAGCCATTTGCGGTAAATGCTGAGGGCACCTGAAATGAAATAATCTGCGTATACCCTGAGCACCTTCTCATCGATCTCCGGCGCTGTGTGAGGCTTATAGATCTCGACAGCTTTTTCTGTCAGAACATCACTTATCTGCTTCCACAGATCGTTATACGACTCACTCGCTGATATGCTTTCAAGAAATTCAAGTTCTGCTTCATTGGCACTGTTGATAATGCTGTAGATGATCCCGACGTTGAACGGGTCTGTCAGGTAGTCTGTATCCGCAAGCAGTGCTTCTATGTGCGATATACGTTCCTCTATGTATTCATCGAGAACGTCCTTCAGCGAATCATAGTGAAGATAAAACGTCTTCCGGTCAATGTCCGCCCGCCTAGCTACCTCTGAAATAGTGATCCTTGTAGTGCCTCTTTCTCTTATAAGCGAAAAATAGGCATCCTTTATGGCCTGATCAGTCCTTGCAACTCTTCTGTCCATTTCCACACTTCTTTCGTAATTGTTGATTATTCAACGCTTCCGTAATGCTGGCAATTGAACTCCGCTTGTAAAAGAGTATAATACGGTAACAACAGATAATCAACATGTGTGGAAAAACCTTAAGGAGGTATGATCATGGCTGTAAAGCAGGCTGTAGCATCTGTAGCAGTCAATCAGGTGCTGGCATACCTGGAAAAAGATCCGGAAAGAAATATTGAAAAGGTGCTCAACTGGATCGACGCTTTCGACCGCAGAGGCCGCATCGACAGACATATGAAGGCTGCCCGTCCGGCTCTTACAGATCCTGACAGCAACTGGCGCAAGCTGGTGCTCAAGATGTATTCGGACATCGACAAAGACGTGCGGATGACCATCTTCCGCAATTTTGTCGTAAACGCGACTATAGTCGGCGGCGACATGCAGTTCGACAACGAGCAGAAGTACGACTGCAACATCCCGTGGGCCATTCTTTTCGACCCGACCAGCGCATGCAACAAGCATTGTATAGGATGCTGGGCAGCGGAATACGGCAACCAGCTCAACCTCAGCTATGAAGAGATGAGCAGCATCGTTTCTCAGGGCAAGGCTCTCGGCACATTTATGTACCTTTTCACAGGCGGCGAACCGCTGGTACGAAAAAAAGACATCATCAGGCTCTGCGAGGAGCACAGTGACTGCGTGTTCAGCGCGTTCACTAACGGTTCGCTCATAGATGACGCGTTTGCTGAAGATATGCTGAGAGTGAAGAATTTCGTCCCTGCCATTTCGATCGAAGGTTTCGAGGAAGCGACGGATTCAAGACGCGGTAAAGGTACTTATCAGGAAACGATACGCGCGATGAACATCCTCAGGGAGCATAAGCTGCCGTTTGGAATATCATGCTGCTATACATCGGCAAACGCTGATGTGATCGGAAGCGAAGAGTACTTCGATGCCATGATAGACATGGGCGCTCTGTTCGCCTGGATCTTCACATATATGCCTGTCGGCAAGAAAGCTGTCTCTGATCTTATGGTAACCGCTGAACAGAGAGAATTCATGTATCATCAGGTGCGCGAGTTCAGAAAGACAAAACCGCTATTCACGGTAGACTTCTGGAACGACGGAGAATTCGTCGGAGGGTGTATCGCCGGCGGGCGGTCATATTGCCATATCAATGCCAACGGTGACATCGAGCCGTGCGCGTTCATCCACTATTCGGATTCCAACATCCGTGAAAAGACTCTTCTCGAGGCCTATCAGTCACCGCTCTTCATGGGTTATAGGCACAATCAGCCTTTCAACGGCAACATGTTGAGGCCTTGCCCTGTTCTCGATAATCCGGGAAGGCTGACCGCTATTGTTGAAGAGTCCGGCGCGGTTTCGACCGACTACTCTGACACCGAGTCCGCAAAGGAATACTCGGATAAATGTGTTGAGAAAGCGGCTCTCTGGAAACCGGTATCTGAAAAACTCTGGACAGAGTCCGGACACGAACTCTGATAACCTCTGCAAAACATAAGACCTCCCTTGATGAAGATGGGAGGTCTTTCTTTATGTTCTTTATGGGACGGCCTTCACATTACCATCAATAGAGTTCCTGCGCCTATCAGGATACAGCCGATAATGGATCTTGAGGTGAATTGCTCATGTAAAAAGATAAATGCCAGGAACAGCGTTATCACAACGCTCAATTTGTCAATTGGCACGACCTTGGATACCTCTCCCATCTGAAGGGCTTTATAATAACAGAGCCATGATGCACCAGTAGCAAGCCCTGAAAGGATCAGAAATGTCCAGCTTTTTTGGCTGATCTGCCCGATACCGTTCTGAGCGCTCGTAAGAAAGACCATTCCCCAGGCCATGATAAGTACCACAGCCGTCCTGATTGCTGTTGCCAAATTTGAGTCCACCCCTTCTATACCGACTTTAGCAAGAATAGATGTCAACGCTGCAAAGATGGACGAAAGAATTGCAAAAACCAGCCACATATATATTTCTCCTAAATCAATATCTATAATCTTTATTTATAATAGCATAATCAATGCACAACCAATGCCCTGGAGCTATTCCAAGGCATTGGTTTTAGTTTAAGGTGTTCGGAATCAAGCATGCAAATATTCAAAAGGGCCGATTTTCGGGACAATAACATGACTTTTTTAATCAAAAGCCAAACCGACAACACGTGACACATCGTCACGGGTTCATTCAGGCCCGCGCGTTACCGAAGCTGGCCCATTTCTCCGGTAACGCATCTATACAGATCATGAATTTCTCCAGCTTGTAGGACGGCGTTTCTCATTGCCCGTCAGATAGTCTTCCAGCTTTACCTGGCTGCTGTCATTCAGGTGATTGAATACGTCCGCATAGGTATCGAGAGTTATGTGAATATCCGTGTGGCCCATCCATGTTTTAAGGACAACCGGCTGTACACCGGCTTCGATGCACCTTGTTGCAAAAGTGTGACGAAGCGAGTGCTGTCCATAGTATGGCAGATCATACTTATCGCATACCCTTCTGAAGAAATAGCAAACCTGTTGAGTGGATATGATATCACCTTTCCTATAATCATAGAACACGGTTCCTGCCTTGTTGTTTCTGGCCTCTGCCAATGCTTCTTCCAGTATAGGGCGCACGAGTTCATTGATAGGGACATCTCTGACTCCTGCATCGGTCTTAGGATGTTCTTTCCAGAAGTTCCTTCCGCCAAGGCCCATCGAGATCGTAGCCCTCACATGGATCACACAGATGGCAAGGTCTATGTCCTCCGGCTTGAGGGCATTGATCTCCCCCATTCTCATTCCCGTATAGAGCTCGATCATCAGCTGCTTTTTGTAATTGTTGCTGCCGCTTGTTTTCCTTCGTCATTACAGATGAGAGCTACGTCGTCATACCGGGGATCTGTGTCGGAATGGAATGGGAAAAATTCCTGAATAAGTCCTCCGACCATAGCTTGCATGGTCTCAAGTTTTTCTTCCATTTCGACTGTTTCCGCCCGCTCCCCAGGCTTACAGTAGACCACACTTATAGTGGTTTTCTCATTAATTTCTGCTTCTGTCATTCGTTTTGTCTCCTTTCGTTTTATAAAGTCTTTTGTAATGAACATGCATAAGATAGTCATTGCAGTCTTTGCCAACTGGTGGCGGTTCATCACGTATCTCATACCTGACTTTCAGCTGTTCTATGATAGATAATGCTGCAGCTCTGCCGGCATTATCGTTATCCAGGTGCAATGCAATAATCTTCACTTCTGGATGATTCTGTAGTGCGTTATCCAGCGCTGCCGGGATCTTCGACATCGGTTTGTTAGGGCTTGGTGCATATACTCCACCGAGAGACACCATCGTTTCTGCTCTCCAGTTACCTGTTTTCATCTTCATAAGTGTCGCGTATGAGAGCAGATCGATGGCACTCTCGAATACATGGAGTGTGCTACTAGCACAATCTATCCTGAATGAATACCTTTTATCCGAACCAACTGCTTCGCCCTTGAACTGGCAATCATCACTGCTTGATCGGAATGATGCATATGCTGCCTTCCCAGTCTCATCAAACCCCAGAAAGACGCAGTTGTGATACACCTCAGACTCATATATAAGGCCCTTGTCAATGCATTCTTTGATTATGTCATAATCAATACCCCGGCCAACCAGATACCAGATTACTGCCATTTCGCTTTCACTTCTTTCTGGCAGAAGCAACTTCCTTTTCACATCACAATCAGGTTTTCTGCTTATTTTTGCGTCAGTATCATGAAGATCCGTGCCTTCTTTGGTAAGAAT